>JBPYFF010000306.1:0-3679 GCA_051984455.1 Acidimicrobiales bacterium
GCCGTCCCACGCCACCACGAGGCGGCCGGCCTGCCGGCCTCCGGGCTCCGGGTCCTGGACCTCACCCGTGTCATCGCCGGGCCGGTGGCCACCCGCTACCTCGCCGCGCTCGGCGCCGACGTGCTCCGCGTCGACCCGCTACACCGCCCGGAACTGCCGCTGGCCCAATACGACGGCCTGCCCGGCAAACGCAGCACGATCCTGGACGCCCGGAACCCCAGCGGCCTCAGCCGGCTCCACGAACTTCTTGACGGCGCCGACATCGTCGTACACGCCTACCGCCCCGGCGCCCTCGCGCCATTCGGCCTCGACGCCGACTCGCTGACTGGGCGTCACCCCGGCCTGGTTGCCGTATCCCTGTCGGCCTGGGGAGATCCGGGCCCATGGTCTGGCCGGCGCGGCTTCGACAGCATCGTCCAGGCGGCCTGCGGCATTGCAATGGCCGAATCACCCGACGGCGACCGGCCCGGCACCCTGCCCTGCCAGCTGCTCGACCACGGCACCGGTTACCTGGCGGCCGCGGCCGCCCTGGAGGGCGTGCGACGGCAGTCAGAAACAGGCGGCACGCACATCTTCAAGCTGTCACTCGCCGCGACCGCCGCCTGGCTGCTCAGCCGGTGCGGCCTGGCGACAGCCGGGTCGCCACCCGAACCCTACCCACCGGCCAGCAAGTACCTGACCACGCTGCAGTCCGATGCCGGGCCGGTCACGGCAGTCACCCCGCCTGGCACCCTCGATGGTCGCATCCTGGCTTGGCCACCACGGCTCAACACCTACGGCCAGGACCGGCCTGCCTGGTGAACCCGTGACGTCAGTGAAACACCACAGGTGGCCACCAGCATCAGCAGGGCCAGGCCGGGCGTCCTTAGCTGGGCGCCGCTGGCGCTCCACCGTTGGTGTGAACGGTTGGGTCTGCGGGGAAGCTGACCGCGACGGTCAAGCCGCCTTCGGGGCGGGGACGGACCGTGAGGCTTGCTCCGTGAGCATCGGCGATGTCGGCCACGATGGACAGCCCGAGACCAAGCCCGTGTGGGCCGGCCTGGTCCGCGTCGGCGCGCTGGAAGGGTTCGAGCAAGCGATTGACCTGGTCTGAACCTACGGGTGGCCCGGTGTTGGCCACGGTCAGCGTCGTTCCTGTGACGGTGGCGGCGAGCGTGATTTCGACATGCCCGCCGGTGCAGTTGTAGCGGATGGCGTTGTCGACGAGGTTCGACACCAGCCTGTGGATGAGGCGGGCGTCCCCCGACGTGCTGGCATCGTCAAGGGCGGCGCCGACTTGGAGCCGTTTTGCCGCCGTGGACGCCTCGTGGGCGTGCAGGACGTCGGTCACGGTGGCCGTCAGGTCGACGGGTTCTCGATGGTCGAGGCCGCGCTGGCTGCGGGCCAGGGTGAGGAGCGCATCGATGAGCTGCGCCTGATCCTTGCCCGCGTCAACGACCTCCTGGCAGGCGGCCCGCAGCGAGTCGAGGGTGATACCGGGGTTGGCCAGGGCTACCTGCAGCAGGGTCTGGCTCAGCATGAGCGGGGTGCGCAGTTCGTGGGACGCGTTCGCGATGAAGCGGCGCTGGGAGGCGAACGCCATTTCCAGGCGGGCGAGAAGCCCGTCGATGGTGTCACCAAGATCCTTGAGCTCGTCTTCGGGGCCGGCCAGCGCGAGACGCTCATGCAGGTTGCGCTCGGAGATCTCCCGGGTCGTCGTGGTCATGACCCGGAGCGGTCGCAGGACCCGGCCCGCGGCGAGCCAGCCGAGCATCACGGTGGCCGCCATGATGGCGACGAGGATGATGCACGAACCGATGAGGAACTCGCGGGAGCCGAGGGTTAGCTGAGCAATCGTCACCGTCGGGGCCCCGACTTGGTGGCTCGCACAAGCCCCCTGAGGCGTCGGCCCACCGGTGCTCGATTGGACGTGAATACACCGGCTGGCGAACACATGGCTGACCGCCTCCGCGCGCTGGAGCATGACAACCGTGTATGTGACGGCGACGAGCACGGCGCCCAGGGGGAAGATCAGGCAGCAGTAGAGCACGGTCATGCGGAAGCGCACGCTCCGCCGGCGCAGGCGGGGACCGAAGGCCAGGCCGCCGAGCCGTCGGCTCAGGTGGGGACCCGAAGCCAGGTCGCGGGGCCGCGGGCGCCGCGCCACGTGTCAGCCTGCGATCCGGTAGCCGGCCTTGGCCACGGTCTCGATCAGTGGCGGGTCGCCGAGCTTGGCCCGGAGGCGGCTGATGGTGGTTCTGACCGCCTGGCTGAAGGGGTCGGCCGCCTCGTCCCAGACGCGCTCGAGGATCTCTTCGGCGGACACGACGACGCCGGGTGCGGCCAGCAGGACCTCCAAGACGGCGAACTCCTTGGGGTTGAGCGACAAGGGGCGCCCGGCTCTGGTGACGATCCGATGCGACGGATCGAGTCGCAGGTCGCCATGACTGAGCGTCGGGGGCAGCGAGGTACCCGGGCGGCGGGCGAGGGCACGGATGCGCGCTACAAGTTCGGTGAAGTCGCACGGCTTCAGCAGGTAGTCGTCTGCGCCGATGCCCAGGCCCTCGACCCGGTCCTCCACCGAACCGGCCGCGGTCAGCATCAGCACCCGGGTGGGTGATCCCCCGGCCACGAGCGCCCTGCAGACGTCGTCGCCGTGCGTGGCAGGGAGCCCGCGGTCCAGCACCACGACGTCGTAGGCGTTGATCGCGAGGTGCTCGAGGGCGTCCTGGCCGTCGAAGACGACGTCGACGGCCATTCCGGCCTGGCGGAGGCCGGTCGCCAACGTGATGGCCAGCTTGGCGTGGTCTTCGACCACCAGCACCCTCATCGTCAATCCTCCTGCCACCTCGGCCGCCCGGAGAGTGGCCGGCCAGAGGGTGGGCTGAGAAATCCAGGATGCCCGATCGGATGTTGCAAAACCATTACTGCGTTGCGGCCTTGCAACATCGGCTTTCGTATAACGGCGTCATGAGCCTTTCAGCAAACGAACAGAGCAACGAGCCGATGGCATCGACGCGGCAGGCGGCGAACCTACGGCGGGCGGCGGGCCCACGGCGAGGGAGCGCCCGGTTCTGGCGCGCCGGCCTGGTTGTCGCCACGCTCCTTGGCGCCTGCGTCCTGGCCACGGCCTGCGGGGGGATTGCGCCCACCTTCCATCTCGTCGTCGGCCACGCGCACCATCCCCTCGCCTTCGTCAACTGCATGCGCACCCACGGGGAACCGAACATGCCCGATCCCGTCGTCGAGGGGAACAGCGTGCGTATCACGATCACCCCGGGCTCCGGAGTGGACCCGAGGTCTGCGCACTTCACCGCCGCGTTCAAGGCATGCAGGTACCTGACGTCGCCGGGCGGCCTGACCGGGTCGTAGCCGCCCGGCCATGTCGCGGGGTCTGGGCAGGTCTATCCCGCTATCGGCCGTCCTGCATGTGGCGAAACGGCTCGACGGGTATCTACTGGCGGTGACAACCGATCCGGCGCCCACCCTGGGGACGTAGCGATGGTCAAAGTGTCTGCCCCCCGTCTCGAAGCGGCCATAGCGGAGCTGCGGGAACGGCCGATTCCCGGGATCGAGAAGGGGTTCGGCGTCCCGGCGCCCGGTACCGCGGTGAGCGCCGCCAGCCTTGGCGCACAGCGGCCACCCCTGTTCGGGCCCGGCTTCACCTTGCCGGTGCTGGTGCTGCGGGAGCCCGCGATTG
>JBPYFF010000307.1:0-4731 GCA_051984455.1 Acidimicrobiales bacterium
GATGACCGCATCGTCCGTCCGAACGGTGTTGCCTTTGGCACGGACACGTTCAAGGAGTTCACCGGCGTCGAGGCAGCACCCCACAAGGACGCAGTGCGGCACTGGGTCAGGGAGGGACGGCTACCGATGACGGCCGATGAAGCCCGCACCGCCGTGGGCGATCTCAGTGCGGACGAGATCGCGGCCCGCTTGCATTTTCGCATCGCCACTACTGCCCGTCGGCAGGGGCAGGAAGAGGTGGCCAGGCGCCACTTCCAGCGCGCCGCCGAGCTGGCGCCCTATGACTGGACGATCCGGCGGGCGGCTCTCCCGCTGACCGGAGGCGACCCCTTCGGACAAGAATTCTTCGATATGTACGAGGAGTGGCAACAGGCGGGAAGTCCCTACCACGGCCTGGCCGCGACCGGGTCCAGCTGACCAATCCGTTAGAACCCGACCCCGCCGGCATGGAAGAGCTGGCCTCCGCGGTACTGGCGCGCGTCATCGCCTTCGTTGAGACACTGCCCGACCATCCGGCCAGCCTGGCCGGCACTGCCCCTTCCTTCACACGAGAGCTGGTCGAGGAAATGCTTGCTCCGCCACGGGAAGAACCAGGTGACCTGGTCCACCTGCTGTCGCGGGTCGAACGGGCTGCCGCCGGCGCGGTGGAAACGGCCGGGCCGGGCTATCTCGCCTACATCCCCGGTGGAGGAGTGTTCGCGTCCGCCCTTGCGGAGTTCTACGCCCAGGTCACCAACCGCATGGTCACCCTTTCCGGCCTGGCACCGGGGCTCGCCGCCCTCGAACAGGGCGTGGTTGACTGGCTGGCGGCAATCTGCGGTCTTCCCGGCGCGACGTCGGCAGGGCTGCTCACCACCGGCGGCTCCATGGCCAACCTTTCCGCGGTCGTCGCGGCCCGTCAGGCTCGGCTCGGCGATCATCTGGATGGCGGCACTCTCTATGTAACGTCGCAGGCGCATCACTCCATAAAGAAGGCGGCCCGGTTGGCCGGATTGCCGGGGACGAGTGTGCGGATCGTCCCGTGCACGCCCGACCTTCGCATGGACACCGACGCCGCCCGCGAAATGATCGCAGCCGATCGGACCCAGGGACGGCGGCCCTTCCTGCTGGTCGCCTCCGCCGGGACAACGAGCACAGGGACAATCGACCCGCTGCCCGAGCTCGCCTCCCTTGCGGCCGAGCTGGACCTGTGGTTTCACGTCGACGGCGCGTATGGAGGAATGTTCCGTCTCACCGAGCGCGGCGACGCCCGCCTGGCCGGGACGGAACGGGCTGACTCGGTCACGCTCGACCCGCACAAGAGCCTGTTCCTGCCCTATGGCACCGGCGCCCTGGTCGTCCGCGACGGCCGGAACCTGCGAGCCGCCCATACCGTCGGCAGCCATTACCTCCAGGACGCCGGATCAGGCGGGCTGCTGACCGATTTCGCCGACCTTGGTTTGGAGCTCAGCCGGGAGTTCCGGGGGCTGCGGGTGTGGCTGCCGGTTCACCTTTACGGCGTGGCCGCGTTCCGTGCCGCCCTCGACGAGAAACTCGACCTGACCGGCGTCGCCTACGAGCGCCTCTCATCAGAACCACTGCTCGAGGTCCCCTGGAGGCCCGACCTGACCGTCGTTCCCTTCTGTCTCCGAGCGTCCGAGCGAGCGAGCCGGGAACTCCTGGACCGCATCAACGAGACTGGACGGGTGGTGCTCTCGAGCACGGTGGTGGAAGGCCGCTTCCTGCTGAGGCTGTGCATCCTTTCCCATCGGACCCATCGCGACCGGCTGGAAGAAGCGCTCGACATCATCCTCGCCGCATCTCGTCGAGTCGTGGCGAGCGGCTAGGCGCCGCTACTGTCGGACCATGGCAATGGCCTTCAGCAATCGACGTGTCGTCGACATGGAGGGCTGCTTCAACTTCCGCGATCTGGGCGGCTACCGCACCGCCGACGGCCGGACCATCAGGTGGCAGCGCCTGTTTCGGGCCGATGGGCTGCATCGCCTGACGGACACCGATCTGAACCAGCTTGCCGATCTCGGCCTGGCGACCGTGATCGACCTGCGCACCGGGCAGGAGCTGGAAGAGGTCGGACGGATTTCCTGGCCGGCGCCCGATCTGGCGTACCACCACCTACCGATGCTCGACGTGCTGCCCGACAGGACAACCTACCCCTCGTGGGTGGACGCCTCCTATGTGGCCGAGCGGTACGAGGGGATGTTGGAAAAAGGGGCAGACGCCATGGCTGAAGCTCTGCTGATACTCGCCGATCCCGCCGCCTATCCAGCCGTGTTTCACTGTGCGGCCGGCAAGGATCGCACCGGTCTGCTGGCCGCAGTGGTTCTCGGGTTGCTGGGCGTCTCGGACGAGGACATCATCACCGACTACGCCCTCAGCCAGGAAGCGATGAGCCGCATGCTGGCATGGCTCCGGGCAGAACGCCCGGAAGTTCGAGAGCAGATCGACGGCAGCGCCGCCGCCATTGTGGCGGCGGAGCCAGACACCATGTCACTGTTCATTCAGCGACTTCGTCAACGGTACGGGTCGTTTGCGACCTATGCCGAGTCACTCGGTGTCGGTGACGCGGTCGCACCGATCCGGCAGGCACTACTCGACGATTTGCCGGCCGCTCGATGAACAAAGTCAAGGTCGGATATTTCTCTTTCACCGAGATCACCGATCCCGGGGAGCACCGCTCTTACAACGAATGGCATCAGCTGGACCACATGCCCGAGCAGTATCCCCTGCCCGGCCTCGCGTTTGGTCAGCGATGGGTGTCAACACCCGCATGCCGGGCGGCCAGAGAAGTCGACGAAGAACCACTGCGGCAAGTTCATTACATCACCCTTTATCTCATGACCGAGCCGGTCAAGGAGACGCTCGAGGAGTTCATGGCTCTCGGTCAACGGTTGCGCGAAAAGAATCGCTTCCATCTGCATCGCCGATCCCACCTGTCAGGCCCGTTCAAGGTGGCTGCAACCGAAGCCGCAGCACGGGTGCTCATCTCGGCCGAAGCCGTGCCCTACCGGCCCAATTTCGGGGTGTATGTGATCGTGGAGGAACTGGCCGACGACAAGGCCTTCGACGTCGACCTGTCGCAACTCATCGCCGTGCCAGGGGTGGCCGGCGCATGGGCGTTCGGCTCCGGCAGCCGGCAGATCACCGTTTGCTTTTTGGACGACGCTCCCCTTGAAGTCGCCGAGGAGCTGCGGCCGGCGCTGGTGAAACGCTGGGACCACTCGTCATCGCGGGCAGTCTTCGCCGGCCCGCTGGAAACGATCGTGCCCTGGCAGTGGGATTGGTTCGACGAACCTCAAGAGGGGTAAACGACCTCGCCCGCGACGAGCGTGGCGCGAACTTCAAGTGCCGGCGTTAGCAGAACCAGGTCGGCGTCATAGCCGGGCGCCACAGCGCCTTTGGACGTGGCGCCAATCATCCTCGCGGGCGTCGAGGTGGCGCACGCGATGACATCGGTCATAGAGCATCCAGCGAACGCGCGGAGGTTGCGAACCGCCTCGTCCATGGGCACGACGCTGCCCGCCAGACGGCCGTCTGGCCAACGAGCCCGCTCCGCGGTGGCAACGGTGTCGGTGACGACGGCCAACCGTTCGGGCCCGAGGGCCCGCCAGACGGCTGCGACCGTCAGCGGATGCAGGTGCACGCCGTCCACGATGACGCCGGCCACCAGCCGCTCGTCGGACAGTGCCACTCCAACCGGACCGGGCTCGCGATGGGCAAAAGGCGCCATGGCATTGAACAGGTGCGTCACTGCGGTGACTCCCGCATCCATCGCGGCTTGCATCTCGGCGGTGCTCGCGTCGGTATGTCCGGCCGAGACGACAACCCGACGCTGGCAGAGGGTCCTGATCACATCGACCGCGCCCGGCAGTTCGGGAGCAAGCGTCACCAACGTCACTCCCGCCGCCTTCGACCAACCCTCAACGTTCGCAAGCGTGGCCGGGCGCAGATGCTCTGGCGCGTGGGCTCCCCGGCGGTCGGGATTGAGCATGGGTCCTTCCAGATGCAGACCGAGCGGCTCGCTGCCGCGGAAGCGGGGAGGACGCCCTTTGATGGCTGCCAGGGCCAGGTCGACGACTAACGACGGGCCGCTGATGATTGTTGGCAAGTACGACGTGACCCCATGGCGCGGCAACAACGCCGCGAGATCCCACAGTCGCTCCGGTTCACTGGCCAGGTCGATGCCGTAACTGCCGTTGCACTGCAGATCGATGTAACCGGGAGCGACGACCAGGCCACTCGCGTCGATGATCCGAGCATCAATGTCGGGGGGTGGTCCCACCGAATCGATCACGCCATCACGGATGGTAACCGCCGTCTCCTCGATGCCGGACGGGGTAACGACGCGGCCGCCGACCACGACGACCGCATCGCTCACCGGGCGGAACTCAGAGGAGGCCGAGGGCGGCCGCACACGCCGGCCACTGTCCCCAGCCTGACAGGGCCTGCAGCTTTTGCGCGGCCGCGTCCTGCATGGCGGGCGGTTCGAGATCCGGTCGCCCGGGGTAGCCCAGCCCCGTCCACGTCGCCTGCGCGAACTGATAGGCACCGTAGAACCCGTTGCCGGTGTTCTCGGCATAGTTGCCGCCCGATTCGCACTGGCGCAACGCCGCCCACACGCCGCCGGCACCGCCACCTGGTGGCGGCGGAGGAGGAGGCGGGGGTGGAGGAGCGGCCGGTGGGAGTGCGGCCGGCGGACGGGGGGCAGGAGGAGGCGGGGGCGGTGGAGCAGGG
>JBPYFF010000308.1:0-22646 GCA_051984455.1 Acidimicrobiales bacterium
GGCCAGGGCGCCCGGTCCGCTGCTGGTGTTCGCCGGCGCCATCGTGGCGGGCGCGGTTGTGGCCCTCCTCAGCCAGGGACAGGCCCACGCCCAGTCGATTGGGCCTGACCCAGGCCGCCCGGCCGCCAGCCGCAGTATGACCGCCGCAGTATGACCGCCGCAGCATGACCACCGCGAGACATCCCGGAAGTGATCATCTTTGATCTGGACGATCAGGATCGGATCACCAGGATGCGCCTGTATCTCCAGCAGCCGGGTGGAGTTGCGCCCGTCGGGGGAAAAGAGGCCATGGGAACGACCCCGTCCTGATCAGCGATGACGGATATGGGCATCATCTCGGTCGATGACCATGTGATCGAACCGCCGGGTGTCTGGTGGGATCGCCTGCCCGCTCGGGTCAGAGAACGCGGCCCCCGTGTGATTCGCGAGAACGGTATTGACGTCTGGGCCTACGAGGACGTGCGGATGCCGATCACGGCTCTGCTCGTCCAGGCCGGCAAGAAACGCGAAGAAGTTCGGCCCGGGTTCGTGAACTACGAGGACATGCGGCCAGGTGTTTACAACAGCGTCGAGCGGGCCAAGGACATGGACACTGACGGGGTGATCGCGTCGGCGTGCTTTCCCTTCTTTCCCCGGTATTGCGGCCAGACGTTCTACGAAGCCGCGGACCGAGAGCTGGCCCTCTTCTGCGTTCGTGCCTACAACGACTGGATGATCGAGGAGTGGTCGGGCTCATCACCCGGGCGCTTTATCCCGATGATCATCATGCCGCTGTGGGACCCGGCGCTGGCGGCGGACGAGATCGAGCGCACCGCCGCCATGGGCGCCAAGGCGATCTCCTTTTCCGAGAACCCGGCCAAACTGGGGCTGCCGTCCCTCCATGACGCCGCCGGCTACTGGGATCCGGTGCTGTCGGCGGCCAACGAGACGGGGGTGCCTTTTTGCATTCACTTCGGTTCGTCTTCCATGGTCCCCAACACGAGCGATGATGCTCCGATCTTCGTGTCTGCCGCCCTGTCGCCGCTCAATCTTGCCTATGCGCTGACCGACTGGCTGTTCAGCGGCAAGTTCGAGCGGTACGCCCAGTTGAAGATCTGCCTGTCGGAAGGGGGGATCGGCTGGATTCCCTACATGATCGATCGGTCCGAGCAGGTGCTGGAGACCATGATGTGGGCCCGCCGCTTCGACGTCGTCTCCGCCGTGGGTGGAGGCTCGTCTTCGCTGGCGGGCGATCAGTCCGGCCGGCACCTGGCTGACACACTGTCAGGCGGTCAGTCCGGCGGCGTCGTCGAGTTCGGGGAATGGCAGGACCGACCCGACCCCCGCGGGTTGTTCCGCAACCACGTGTTCGGGTGTTTCATCGATGACCGTTTCGGCGCCCGTCATGTGGAGGAGATCGGCTGGGACAACGTGATGATGGAAACCGACTATCCGCACGGCGACGGCACCTTCCCTGACTCGCTGAAGCGGGCCGAGCAACTCCTCGGGCCCTACCCGCCCGAACAGCGCTACAAGGTGATGCAAGGCAACGCCCGGCGCGTGTTCAGGCTCGATGATGCCGGGCCTCGGGGGCGACGCTGATGCTGGACCTGTTGTTGCGCGGCGGGGAAGTGATCGATGGCAGCGGCGCCGCTCGTCGCCGGGCGGATGTCGGTGTTCGGGACGGGCGCATCGTGGCCATCGGCAACGACCCGGTTGGGCCGATCGACGAACCGGCCCGCCGCTCGCTGGATGTGACCGGCCGGGTCGTGGCGCCCGGCTTCATCGACCCGCACACCCATTATGACGCGCAGGTTCTCTGGGACGGCGGGGTGAGCCCGTCGCCATTACACGGCGTCACCACTGTCATCGGGGGAAACTGCGGTTTCACCGTCGCGCCGATGAACGGCGCCAGTACTGACTACGTGACCAGGATGCTGGCCCGGGTCGAGGGCATGCCGGTCGACACCTTGATGGCGGCGCTTGACTTCAAGTGGTCGACGTTCGGTGAGTGGCTCGAGGGACTCGAGGGTCACATCGCGGTGAACGCCGGCTTCAACGTGGGCCACTCCACCCTTCGCCGGCTGGTCATGGGGGAGGCGGCGGTCGGGCAGCTGGCCACGACCGACCAGGTGTCGGAGATGGTTCGGCTCGCACACCAAAGCCTGGCCGCGGGCGCGATCGGGTTTTCGACGTCACGGGCTGGTTCCCATCGAGACCATCACGGCGATCCTGTGCCCTCCCGCCATGCCAGCCGGGAGGAAGTTTTGGCTCTCTGCGCGTCGGTGCGAGACCACGAAGGGACGTCGCTCGAGATCGTCCCAACGGCAGAGTTCCTCTTCACCGATGAGGACATCGAACTGATGACGGCCATGTCCCTTGCGGGCGGCCGCACGGTCAACTGGAACCTTCTGGGGGTGATTGGCGGCGAGGAGAAGATCAACAACAAGATGGCGTCGGCTGACCACGCCGCGGCGGCAGGCGCCCGGGTCGTTCCCCTGACGTTGCCCGATCCTCAGGGCTTGCGGCTCTCCTTCGACTCCGGGTTCGTGTACGACATGCTCGACGGGTGGGCCGAAGTGATGGCGCTGCCTCACGACGCGAAGCGAAAGGCGCTGGAAGATCCTGCCGTCCGCCGGCGGCTGGAGGCGGGAAGCGCCGGCGGTGGCTGGTGGGCCAACTGGGCCGACACCACGATCAGCGAGGTGTTCGCGCCCGAGAACGCCCGGTGGGAAGGGCGCACCATGGCGGAGGTGGCCGAGGAGCGACAGGTGCCGGTCTTCGATGCGCTGTGCGACGTTGTCGTGGCCGACGATCTCCACACGGGACTCGTGCCGCGCACGATCGACGACAACGACGAGGGATGGAGGCTTCGCGCCGGGCTGTGGCGCGACCCGAGGGTGGTCATCGGGGGGTCGGATGCCGGCGCCCACCTCGACACCATCTGGACCTTCAACTGCCTTACTTCGCTCGTGGGCCCGTCGGTCCGGGAGCGGGGCCTGATTGAACTGGAAGAGGCCGTTCGCCTGGTGACCGACGTGCCCGCCCGTTTGTACGGACTGCGGGAGCGGGGTCGGATCGAGCCCGGCTGGCACGCCGACCTGGTGGTGTTCGACCCCGACCAGCTGGCACCCGAGCCGGTGCGGGCGGTGGCGGACCTGCCCGGTGGTGCGTGGAGGCTCACCGGCGGGGCCAGGGGGATCGAGCACGTCCTGGTGAACGGAGTCGAGATCGTGGAGGGGCCCAACTACACGGGCGAGCGGCCCGGCACGGTCCTGCGCTCGGGGCGCGACACGGCGACCGTAGCGATCCCGGCCGGGTAGCTCGGAGCCGGGTAGCTGATCGGTGCGGCCCGGCGGTCCTCGGCGGGTCGGCGGGGCGGCGGTCGGGCGCGTTCTCGGAAGAGTTACCCACACCTCGTGTGGGTAAGCGTTCCGAGAATGCAAGTCACATGGGCTACCGCTCTCGAAAGGCGCGGAAGGCGTCCTGCGCCTCGGGTGAGCTGAAGGCCGCCACCTGATAGGGCCACTCCTGGTCGAGCTGCTGCTCTAGCGTGCGATCGAGGCTCCCTCGGAGGAGCCGGACGCTGGCCTGGGTGCCAAAGGGTGGCCGGGCGGCAAGCCGCTCGGCGTAATCGAGAGCATGCTGGCGGAGCCGGTCGCCGTCCACCACCTCAAGCACCATCCCGAGCCGAAGGGCTTCGGCCGCGTCGATGCGGCGAGCGGTCAACATCACGTCGGCGGCGACCTGTTCACCCACGATGCGGGGCAGCAGGTAGCTGATTCCCATCTCGGCCGTCAGACCGAGTTTGGCGAAGGCGGTGGTGAACAGGGCCCTCTCTGACGCGAACCGCACGTCGTGCCAGAGGGCGAGCGCCATGCCCCCTCCGGCGGCCGGCCCGTTCACCGCCGCGATCATTGGCTTGTGACAGGCGCGAATGGCCAGGACCAGCCGGCCCGGCCCCAGCCGGTCGAAGCGACGGTCCAGAAGGGAAAGGTCATGGTCGCCCACCGACTCGTGGAGGAGATCGCTGAGCGTCCCCGTGCTGAGCCGCTCCGAGAGATCGCCCAGCTCGCCGCCCACGCACCAGTTGGCGGCGGCCGACGTGGTCACGATGGCCCGCACGGCATCGTCCCGTGAGGCCGACTGCAACGTCTCGACGTACTCCCGGAACATGGTGCCTCTCAGACCGTTGTACGGATGGTTCGAGAGGCGCACCTCGAGCACGAAGCCGTGCTGTTCGACGACGATCTGCTCCATGGCTTGGCTACGTATCGGCCGCAGCGGTCGGGGTCGGCGTCAGCTCCGCCTCCGGGTCCAGGCCCCAGAACCGACACGGGTTGCCGACCAGGATCTGCTCCCGCAACTCGGCCGGTGTGTCCTGGAAGATCTCGTCGATCCACCACCGGGACCGGGGGAAGGAGCTGACCGAATGCGGAAAGTCCGATCCCCACATCAGCCGATCGGCCGGCAACAGGTCGCGTGACCTCAAGGCGATCGGGTCTCGCACGATGCCGAAGTAGAAGTGCCGGGCGGCATATTCGCTCGGTGCCAGCCGAAGGTCGACGCCATACCAGTGACGAAACAGCTGATAAGAGTCGTCCATCATGTAGAAGACCTCCGGCATCCAGCCTGCGTTCGTCTCGGCCAGGTAGATCTGCAGGGAGGGAAAGCGATCGAGCACACCCGACACGATCATCTGGACCATGGCGTTCACGGGCGGCGGAATGGTGCGGGACACCATCGACAGAGCCAGGTCGAACTGACCGGTAGCCGACTGGATAAGGAGGGGGTGGCTGCGGTCGCCAATGGTGGCGTGCGCGCTAAGCGGCATCTCAAACTCGAGCGCCGCCTCCCAGAACCGATCGTCCTCTCGGCTCGGTGTGCCCGATCCGTTGGGGAACGGACCGAGCGCAACAGAGCGAAGCCCCAGGTCGCGGACCCGTTTCAGCTCGGCCAGCGCATCGTCGACGCCCGTTGCCGGGATGACGGCATTTCCGATCAACCGATCCGGTGCGACCGAGCAGTAGTCCTCCGCCAGGAAATCGTTGTAGGCCCGCACCATGGCCAGGTAGCCCTCACGATCACCGATGTGCTCGATGAACCGGCTGATGAACACCGGCGGATAGAGAACCTCGGCATCGATGCCGTCCTCGTCCTGCTCACGAAGCCGCTGCAGAGCATCACCGGTGCCGGGAACGGCTGTGCCGTCAGCATCCCAGTACGACCCACCCAGGACTTTGAGGGGCCGGCCGGCCGCCACGTTCTGACCGTTGTGGATCATGGGCATTCCTTCCACGATCCACCCTTCCCCGCCGGTGCGAAGGGGAACGAGGCGCGGGGCCCGGCTCTTGTGCTCGTCGGGAACATGACGCATCCAGCCGTCGGGCGGTATCTCGAGATGACCGTCAGCCGAGATGATCCGGTAGGTCCTCGCCATGACGCATCCCTCCTCTCTGGCCTCTACTGGCTACTGCCGGCTACCTCTGTGACCTCTGTGACCGGGCCATCTCGGTCCACCGCCTGGGGCTGACCTCGAAACCACGGGGCTCACCCTCGAGGGTGGCCTCGACATGAAGGGCCCGGCCGTCACGGGGATCCAGGTAGGAGCGAAGAACAACGGCCGGCCCGGCGTCCCGCCTCCGCTCCTGGAGGACGGGGCAACCGTCGGTCCAGTGGTCGGGCGAGATGGCGAGCGGTGCACCGCTGTGCTCGCTGTATGCCACCGGCCCCCGCTGCACGACCCCGGGATAGAGGGGCCACTCGGCCCCAGCCGCAGCCCCGTCACCGCTACCAACCAACCGTCCAACATCTTCCTCGCTGAGACGCCGGACCGCCGGTTCGGCCCGTCGCAGCCGGTCCTCCCGCATCCTGGCCCGCTTCTGTGCGGTCGCGGCAACGTCGACCCGGCCTTCGGACAGGACGACTCCGTAGTGCCCGGTGGCGTCATCGGCAGAGAACCGGCCTTCGAACACGTCGCGGGCGACGCCTTCAGCGTCGCGCTCGAGCGGATCTCCGAAACCGCCGCCGTTGGCGATACGCATCTGGAACTGCTCGCCCCGGTTGACGACGATGCCGGAAACGTTGACGTCCACTTCCTCCGTCGTGCCGTCGGCGTGATGAACGATGAACTCGTTGCACGCCCCGGGGGCACCTCCCCCGGCCCCTTCGAGCGGCAGCCAGCGCCGCATGCCAAAGGTGGTCCCGATCATCTGGTCGATGCCGTGTGGGGCGAACGTCATCTGGTTGCCGCCGCCGGCGCGGTAGCGGCCGGCTCCCTCAACCCCTGAGCGGGCCCGCTTTTCCGTGAAGAGCAACGGGTACCAGGACTCGAGGATCTCGATGTCAGTGAAGGATCCTTCAATGTCGGTACCCACGGGGTTGCGCCCAAGGTCGCAGCCGTTGCGTTCCGCTCCGGCCGAACCGCCGACCCAGTTGCCGTCGAGCACCATGTAGGCGTCAGCATTGCCGTCCGGCCCGGTCCACGCCCACACCTGGTTGCCGAGGGCTGACTCAAACCCCATCCCGCTCAGATACCTGTGAGCGGGCGCATCCCGGGATGCTCCCAGCGCCAGGTAGAGAGTCTGCAGGGCGAGAGTGGCGGCGTTGAGGGCGACGTGCATGTGGGCCGCAGCGATGGGTGCGGGAGGCTGGGCGTTGACGATCGTGCCTTCGGGGCAGCGCAACTCGACCGGGGCGAACATGCCCTCGTTGAGCGGCAGGTCCCGGGCCAGCCGCCAGCAGAGCATCGCCACCAGCTCGCTCTCGATGATGTACGGCTTGGAGTTGAAGAAGTGAGTGGTCTGCGGCGACGCCCCCTCGAAGTCGAAGATGAGCCGGTCGCCATCCACTGTTAGCTGGCAGGGGATCTTGAAGAATTCCTCGCCGAACTCCGTCCACGACGTGACCCGGTAGATGCCGTCCTCGATGGCAGAGATGCGCTGTCGCATCTCTGCCTCGGTCAGATCCCGCAGGGCCCGCAGGCTCTCGACGAAACGCTCTTCGCCCACCGACTCCACCACTGCTTCGACCCGCTCTTGCGCGACGTGGCAGCCGGCCACCAGCCCCCGCAGGTCCATCTCCACCAGCTGGTTCAGCCGCACGTTGTTCCTGAAGATGTCCCACACCTCGGTCACCTCTTCCCCCCGCCGAAATAGCCGGACGGGCGGCAAGCGCAGCGCCTCCTGGAAGCATTCCGTCGCGTCGGGAGCGAAGGAACCGACGACCATTCCGCCCAGGTCCATCAGATGGGCGGAGATCACCACCCAGGCGACCCGCCGGTCGGCCCAGTAGATGGGCCGCTGCACCATGACGTCCTGCGGGTGGAGTCCGCCGCCGTAGTGGGGGTCGTTGGCCAGGAAGACATCGCCCCTCGCGATGGATTCACCGTGGCGGGCGATGGTGGATTTCACCGAATGGGACGCGGCTCCGAAGTGGAACTCGATCTGTCCTGCGCCGATGATCAACCCGCCGGAAGCGTCGAGCAGGGTAAAGGAATAGTCCTTCGCCTCGGTCACCACCGGGCTGATGGCGGTGTGCTCGACTGCCGACGCGGACAGCTCACCGATCGCCTCCAGTCGACTCCGCAGCACTTCGAGGTCGATCGGATCAATGACCTTCATGGGCCCACCTCCATCACGAACGTCCCCAGGTCGTCGACGCGGCCGGTCGCGCCGGGGGGGAGCCAGATCGTCGTGTCACTGCCGTCGATGAGGGCGGGGCCCTCTATCACGTGGCCCGATTTGAGGTCGGCCGCGTCGTGCACGTCGACGGCCCGTTGTCCGCTCGTTCCCCGCTCGAGCCTGACGTCGCGCATCGTCGACGCCGGCGCTTTGGTGCCGGCGCCGACACGCGCTCTTGAGCCGGTGTGAAGTGACGCTTGCGTCGTGCGACCGGTACCGACCGCCCGGAGGCTGACGAGCTCAATCGGGGCTCCCAGGACGATCGACCCTTGCCCGTAGCGCTTCGCGTACTCCTCCCGAAAGTCGGTCAGCAGCGATTCGAGGGATGTGGTGTCGACCTCCCCGTCATCCAGCGGGATCTGGATCTCCCAGATCTGCCGGCTGAAGCGGAGGTCGGCCTCATAGGCGACGGACTGGTCGTCGGCGCCAATCCCGTCGGCTCG
Organism: Acidimicrobiales bacterium; assembly: GCA_051984455.1. Lineage (GTDB taxonomy): Bacteria > Actinomycetota > Acidimicrobiia > Acidimicrobiales > Palsa-688 > JBPYFF01. The sequence goes on from JBPYFF010000308.1 coordinate 8,105, forward strand.
CAAATCCGACTCCACCTCCACTTTGAGCTCGTCCATCAGCTTGCGAATGAGGCCGACGTCGACCGGCATGGGGGCGAGGACCGAGCGGAGCCGCTCCCGCCGGACGTCGGTGGTAGCCGCACCGAAGGCGGACAGCACCGCCGCCAGTTCGGGGACGACGACCGTTGGGGAGCCGATCGCCCGTGCGATGTCAGGAGTAAAGAGAGACCCGCTGCCGCCATAGCTCAACAGCGCGTGGGTCCGCGGATCCAGGCCGCGATCGGCCAGCCGCGATCGAACCGCCTTCACCATTCCGGCCAGGGCGATCTGACGAACTCCCCATGCGGTCTCCTGCGGGTCGAGCCCCAGCCCTTCTCCGAGCCGGGTGCACGCATCGTGGGCCTCGTCCGTGTCGAGCAGCATGTCGCCGCCGAGGAACCGTTTGGGGTCGAGATAACCAAGCACGACCAGGGCGTCAGTGACCGTGGCGTCCCGACCGCCCCGCCCGTAACAGGCGGGGCCGGGCACGGCGCCGGCCGATCCTGGACCGACTCGTAACATGCTGCGGGCGTCGATCCAGCCGATCGATCCTCCGCCCGCACCGATCGACTCGACATCGATGAGGGAAAGGGCGGTCCATACGCCCATCAGTTCGCCGCGGGTGCGTCGGGCCGGTGCGCCGCCGGAAATGACCGAGACGTCGAAGGACGTTCCTCCCATGTCGCAGGTCACCACGTCTTGACGGCCGACGGCGTCGGCCACCTTGACTGAAGCGGCCACACCGGCTGCCGGTCCCGACTCCGCCAGGCTGAGCGGCAGCCGCCTTCCCTCGGCAACCGTGATCGATCCGCCCGCGGAGTGGACGAGGAGAAGGGGGACCTTGAGGCCCAGGCCGAGCAGATCTTCCTCGAGCTGCTCTATCCCTTCGAACGCACCGGAGACGTACGCGTTGAGTACCGCGAACGAAGTGCGCTCGTACTCTCGAATGGCCGGATAGAGCTCGGACCCGGCTACGACCACTCCAGACGGGTATTCCCGTCGCAACACGCGAACGGCTTCGGCTTCGTGCGTGGGGTTCACGAACGACCACAGGAACGAGACGGCGATGGCCTCGGCGCCTTCCTCGTCGATCAGACGGTGGGCGGCCGCAGCCAGGTCGTCGGGGTGCAGGGGGATGACGACGTCGCCATTGCGGTCGATCCGTTCGGTGACGCCGGCGATGAGCCGGCGAGGCAGGATGGCCGGCGGGGGTTGCAGCCAGCCGTCTTCGTCAACGACGCGGGCGCCCCGCGCAAGGGGCAGCAGTTCCTCAAAACCTTTGGTGGTGATGAGCCCGACCTTTCGCCCCGTGCGCGAGGCCAGGGTGTTGGTCACGACCGTCGTCCCGAGGCCGAAACGACGGACCCGGGGCAAAAGCGCCTCGAGGGTGGTGCCCGACCGCTGCGCGGCGAGCCGGGCCGCGGCCAGGACCCCGTCCCCAAACCGGCCTGGCGTGGTCGGTGCCTTGGCCCGCCACGTCGAAGTGTCGATGGTCAAGACGGCGTCGGTGAAGGTCCCGCCGACGTCAACACCGATGCATGCCGTGCTGCCATCGACTGCACCGCCGTCAGGCATGACAGCCCCGGTGTCGGTCATGACAGCGCCGCCTCCGGCCCCCGGGCCCTCACCGTCTCAGTGTCACGACCGGACCGGAGCAACCGGCCCGGCATTTCGGCCGTGAGAGTGCCGTGCCGGACGACCGGGTGGCCGGCCACGATCACGTGCTCCACGCCGGTGGACCTGGTGGTCAGACGGGGCGCCCCGGCCGGGAGGTCATGAACGGTAGACAACGGTGTTGTCCCGATCTTTTCCGGCTCGAAGAGGACCAGGTCGGCCCAATAGCCGCCCTCGATCCGTCCTCGGTCCTTGATTCCGTACAACCGGGCGGGCACGTCCGTGAACCGGTGGACCAGTTCTTCCAGGGTGAACGCACCCCGCTTGTGCACCAGCTCGCCCAGGCATCGGGTGGGAAAATCTGCGCCGGTCATCATGTCGAGGTGGGCCCCGGCGTCGGATGCGCCCAGGACAACCCTCGGATCCCTGAGGACTTCGAGTCGTGCATCCCAGGCCCAGGCGTCGTCGTCCGAGTACTGGGAGCGAACGAAGCCGACGTCCAGCTTGGCGCGCAGGGCGACCTCGATCATGGCGTCAAAGTCACTCATGCCCCACTCCTTCGCCAGTTCGGCGATCCTGCGGCCCGCCAGCGGCTTCAGTGAAGCGTCGTGGACATCGTTGACCCGGTAGCTGCCCCAGTTGCGGACGACCAGCGCCAGCCCGCTCTTCTGAGCGTCGGCGTCAGCGGCCAACTGGCGGCGCCGCTCGGGGTCGGCCAGTGCCTTCATCCGCTCCGCCAGGTCGAGGTCGAACAACCAGGACCAGCCGGGAATGGCGCGAAACACGTAGCCGCGAAGGAAGTCGTGCTGTAGCTCGCCGTTCTGCGGCATGAACATCGGCACAACCCAGCCGCCGCGACGGCGCGCCGCGTCGGTGGCATCCAGTTGCCGGCGGTGAAGGTCCGGCGCCAGCCGATTGACCAAAGGGGTGTTCCAGTTCAAGGGACGATCGGCCGCGGCAGACATGTCCGCCATGAGGTCGATGTCCTCGTCGGAGAAGCCCCGAAGGAACGAGTCCGGGATGAATTCGATCGAGGTGCCGGGGTGCTGGCCGCAGACGCCGGCGAGGGCAACCAGCTCCTCCCGGCTGGCGGAGTTGGGCGGTGTGGGACGACCGTCGCCGTCGACCTGGGTGGCAACGTTGGCGGTCGAGAAACCAAGACCCCCTGCCGCGATGGCAGCAGACAGGAGCTGCTCCATCTGGTTGAGCTCGTCCGTCATGGCCCGATCGGTGGAAGCCCGCTCGCCCATCACGGCGCGGCGAATGGCCGAGTGGCCAACGAGAAACCCGATGTTGAGGGCAAGAGGCTTGGCGTCGACCACATCGAGGAAATCGTCGAAGCTCTCCCATTTGAACTCGACCCCGGCCGCGATTGCCTCAGCAGGTATGGCTTCGACGCGGGCGAGCAGCCGGGTCAGGAAGTCCCGGTCACCTGGAGCCGCCGGGGCCAGGGTAAGTCCGCAGTTGCCGGCGACAACAGTGGTCACGCCATGCAACGGCGAGGGCGTCAGCCACGGATCCCAGAAGAGCTGGGCGTCATAGTGCGTGTGCAGGTCGATGAAGCCGGGCCCGACGACGAGACCGGCAGCGTCGACCTCGGATCTGCCGTCCTCTTCGACGCGACCTGTTGCCACGATCCGCCCTTCGGCGATGCCGACGTCAGCTCGCCGAGGGGGCGTAGCGGTGCCGTCCACGACCACACCGCCGCGGATGACCATGTCGAGCATGCTCTGTCCTCCCCGTCTGCGGCCTCTTCGTTTGCGGCCTTCTTCGGTATCTTTTAGACGTTAGCACGGGGTTCGCGCGGCAAGCCCAATGCTCGTTCGCCCACGATGTTTCGCTGGATCTCATCCGTGCCGCTGGCGATGCGAACGCAGGGCGCGGTGAGGACGTGGTGCTGCCAGCTGCCCGGCCCGCCGGCGTCACCATCCGCGAGCAGGCCGGTCGGAGCCAGCAAGGAAAGGGCGAAATCGCCGGTCGAACGCAGGTGGGCGGCGAACAGGAGGTTGACGAGGGAGGGCAGCGGGCCGAGGGGTTCGCCCTTCGCCAGGGCTGTTCGCACCCGAAATCCCAGCAGGCGTAGAAGGTGCGCTCCCGTCCACGCATGAGCCAGGCGCTGGCGAACGACCGGATCATTCAGGCGGCCTCGCGCCCGCGCCGTCTCGACCAGCTCGTGGCAGCCCGGCCATTCGCCGCCGATCAGGTTCCGCTCGTTGCTGAGCGTCGTCATGGCGACGGCCCAACCCCGGTTGACCTCACCAACAACGTCTTTGTCGGAGATGGGCACATTCGTGAGGAACACCTCGCTGAAGTCGGCCGCGCCGTTCATTTGACGGATCGGCCTGACGTCAATGCCAGGCGATCGCATGTCGAGCAAGAAATACGTGATCCCGCGGTGGCGGGGCTGGTTGGTGTCGGTGCGGGCCAGCAGGATGCCGAAGTCAGCGTGGTTGGCATGCGACGTCCACAACTTGTGACCGGTGACGCGCCAGCCACCGCCGGAACGTTGGGCCCTGGTGCTGATTCCGGCCAGGTCCGAGCCGGCGCCGGGCTCACTGAACAGCTGGCACCAGACGTGGTCTCCCTGCAGCATGGGCGGGAGGTATTCGGTCCGCTGGCGGTCGGTGCCGTGCTCCATGATCGTCGGCCCGGCCATTCCGATGGCGACGTTGAAGAGGGCGGTGCTCACCCCGAAGCGGGATTGCTCCTCCTGAAACACCAGATCGAGCGCGAGGGTGCGGCCCTGGCCGCCGTACTGGCGGGGCCAGGCGATTCCTGCCCAGCCCGCTTGGTGCAGCTTCCGTTGCCATTCCCGGCTGGCCGTCACGAACTGCCGCCCGGTCGTGCCTCCCGCGGAGCCCTCGGAAAAGTCGCCCGGCCCTCCGCGCGACGGCGCAGCCAGTTCCAGCCACGTGCGCGCGGACGTGCGAAAGTCCGCCTCCTCGGCGTTGTCGCCGAACTCCACCCGGAACCAACCCGTCAGCCGGACGCGTCGAGCATCGACAGTGGGGCGCTGGCCTGCTCGAGGAGCCCCCGTATGACCGGCCCCAGTTCGGCCGGGTCCCACCTGCGGTCCCGTTCGGCCCGGGGACCGGGCCGCCACCCTTCTTCCACCGCCACCCGTCCTCCCATGGCCTCGAAGACCCGACCGGTGATGCCGGCCGACTGCTCGCTTCCCAGCCACACGACGAGGGGAGCGACATTGGCCGGATCCATCCGGTCGAAGCCGTCGCCGTTCGCCGCCATCTGGTCGGGGAAGAGCGACTCGGTCATGCGGGTACGGCCGCCCGGCAACACCGCGTTGACGGTCACGCCGTAGCGGGCCAGCTCGGCTGCGGCCGTCAGGGTGAACCCGACGATCCCGGCTTTGGCGGCGGTGTAGTTGGCCTGGCCGGGGTTGCCGTACAGCCCGGCGGCCGAGCTGGTATTGATCACCCTGGCATCGACCGTCTCGCCCGCCTTTGCTCTCGCCCGCCACCAGGTCGCGGCCCAGCGGGTCACGCAAAAGGTGCCGCCGAGGTGGACGCGCATGACGGCATCCCAGTCGTCCAGCGTCATGTTGACGATCACCCGGTCTCGCAAGATCCCCGCATTGTTGACCACCACGTCGAGTCCACCGAAGGCCGACACCGCCCCTTCGATGAGTCGTTGCGCTCCCTCCCAGCTGGCAACGTCCTCGTCGCTGGTGACCGCCTCGCCACCGGAGTCGATGATGTCCCGGACCACCGCCTCGGCGGGAGTCGAGCCACCGGCGCGCCCACCGTCAACTGCCACCCCGCGGTCGTTGACCACCACCCGGGCGCCCTGGCGGGCGAACTCCAGCGCGTGGCCCCGGCCGATTCCACCGCCTGCTCCGGTGACGATGACGACCCGACCTTCGGTCATGCCGGCCACCGGAGTCAGCCGGAGACGGTGAGCTCGCGGCCGAATCGTTCCCGCAGCACCGGTTTCACGACCTTGCCGGTCGCATTCCGCGGGAGCTGATCGACGATGACGATGGACGTCGGTTTCTTGTACGAGGCGAGCCGTGACTGGCACCATGCCGTGATGTCGTCCTGCGCCGGCGGAGCGGCCGGGTCGAGCGGAACGAGGATCGCCCGCGGCGTCTCCCCCCAACGGGGGTGGGGCACTCCGATGACGGAAGCTTCCGCGATGCCGGGATGTTGCATGAGCACCGCCTCGACCTCGGGACAATAAATGTTCTCGCCGCCCGAGTTGATCATGTCCTTCTTGCGATCCACGACATAGATGTAGCCGTCCTCGTCCATCCGGCACAGATCACCGGAGTGGAACCAGCCACCTTCGAAGGCCTCCGCTGTCGCCTCCGGCATGTTCCAGTAGCTCTGCATCACGGTAGGACCGCGATACACAATCTCCCCGACCGCACCCACGGCTACATCGTTCATGTCCTCGTCGACGATCCTGGCTTCCACGTTGACGATGGGCTTTCCGACCGAGCCCATCTTCCGTGTTGCGTCCTGTGCGTTGAGGGCGCACGTGACGGGGCTCATCTCCGTTTGCCCGAAGAAGCTGTACACAGGAACGTCCGGCAGCACCTTGCTCATCTTTTCCAGCACATGCACCGGCGTTGCCGCCGCTCCCCACGACGCCCTCCGGAGCGAGAGCTTCGGCTGCTGCCGGGCGACCTCGTCACACACGTCGTCCCACTGCATCCCGACGAAGACGCAGCCGGTGACGCCATGGCGCTCGAGGTCAGAGACCGCCGACGCGGCGGAGAAGTTGCCAGAGGGCACGATGACGGAGGTGCCCTCCAGCATGAGGTAAAGCAGGACGCCGCTGAGCCCGCCGATATGAAACAGCGGCATGTTCACGTACCAGACCTCGGTGTCTGGATCGAACTGCTGGCCGACCATCGAGTTGAGGGTGCTCATCACCAGGTTGAAGTGACTGAGCACGGCGCCCTTGGGACGCCCGGTCGTGCCCGATGTGTAGCAGATGATGGCGGGAGACTGCTCATCCACGTCGATCGTGAGGGGCTGGCCGTCATGCGCATCCGCATCAACGTCCGCTCCCACCTCCGTTGCGGCGTCGATCACGTCGCGAAGGCGGGGGAGGGTGGGGCGAATCTCCTCGATGAGGGGCAGATAGGTGGCGTCGGCGACAAGCGACGAGGCGCCGCTGTCAGAGAGGATGTACTGGACCTCATTCGCGACCAGCCGGAAGTTCACCGGCACCAGGATGGCGCCGATGCGCCAGCCGGCGAAGATGGTCTCGACCATCTCGAGTGAGTTGCCCATGAAGACGGCGAGCCGGTCACCACGGCCCAATCCACGCGCTTGCAGGGCGCGCGCGAGGGAGGTGACGCGGGCGTCGAGCTGGCGGTACGTGCGAGTCACGTCGCGACAGATCAGCGCGACCCGGTCCGGGTGTTTTCTCGCCACCCGGGCCAGTTGCTCGCCGTGCGACATCCGGCGGGCGGCATCGAGTCCCGGCGGCGTGTCAACCTCGTCCATGCAGACCCCCTCGAGACCTACTCGCCCCAACGGTAGTACTGAAGTTCTACTGCCAGCGGCAGGCGGTAGCGGATGTAGCAGTTGATGAGGTCGACGCGGCTGGATGGCAGTCGCTCCCGAAGCTCCTCGTCGATGTCGTAGGACGAGACCGCCTTGTCGACGATCTGGACCTCATGATCATCGGCGGCGATCTTCTTGGCACGGTCGAGGATGGCGTCGAGCTCGGCCTCGCTTTCGACCTCAAAGCCCCAGTGGTCGACCGGAGTGGACCGCATGGCATCGTCAAGGCCGTACAGGAAGACGAACTGTCCCGACCCCGTCAGCAAGACGAGGGGCGCGTAGGGAGGCACCTCCCGTGCGACGAGAGCGGAAAGCTCAACCGCGAACTGCTTGACGAACTGCTCGTTTTCCCGGTACTCGGACCAGCCGAAGACCTCGCCGAAGAAGGTCAATAACTCGTCCCGCTTGGAACCCTGGATCTCCGCGGGCGGAACGCTGAGAGCCACGTGGTTCATCTTGTATTCGACAGGTATCGACATACCGCACCTCCTCAACTCGTCATCTAATCAGGGGGTACCGGGGGAGCTGACCACGAGGGGCTTCCCGGCCACCTCTCCGGCCTTCATGACGGACAGCAGGGCCAAGAAGTCGGCCAGGTCCGTGTCGGTCTCGTCAAGAATCTCCGTGCCCGCAACGGCGCCACTGTCGAGCAGCTGGAGTGCGCCGTCCAACCCATCGGCATCGTATTGACGGGAGCCCGCGATCTCGAGTTCCTGGACGAGCACCCGCAGAGGGTCCACCGTGCAGGGCTCAAAGTTGACCCCGACAATGACAAGCCGGCCTCCGGGACGGAGCTGCTCGAGACCCTGACGGGTCGCGGCGCTGTTGCCTGAGCATTCAAGCACGACGTCGAACGGGTCCGGCGCGGTGGCGAGATAGTGGGCCGGGGCGTCCAGCTCAGCCGGGTCGACCGCGACACCCCCGAGCTGGGTGGTCCGGGCTCGCCGGATGGCGGACGGCTCGCTGACGACAACATCGGAGATTCCCTTCGCTCGCAAGACGGCGACGGTCAGCAGCCCTATGGGTCCCGCGCCCGTTACCAGCGCGCGCCGCGTCCTTCCTGCTCGAGCAGGAGAGGTGATCCCTGATCGGTTGACACCGTGGAGGGCAACGGCGAGCGGTTCTGCCAGGGCGGCGGTACGGAGATCGAGGCCTTCGCCGACCCGGTAGAGCTCGTCCTCATGGCTTTTCACATACTCGGCGAAGCCACCGTAGGTAGGCCCGGTTGGGAGGGCGATGTTCTGGCAAAGGGACCGTCGCCCGGTGGTGCAGTATTCGCACGCGCCGCAGGTGCGATCACCCCCAACAACCCTGTCCCCGAGACGCCATTTCTTTACGTCTGCTCCCGTCGCGACCACCTCGCCCGACCATTCGTGGCCATAGACGGAACCGGGTGTACCCCAGCCGCCTTCCCCGTAGACGATGTGGATATCCGTGCCGCAGACACCGCAATATGCCACCCGTGCCAGTACCTCGTCGCCGGCAAGAGGCGGGATGGGCAGCTCGCTGACGGCCACGTCACCCGGGCCCCGAAAGACCAGGGCACGCATCGACTCCTTGGATAGGGCTGGTGTGCTCATCGATTTACCGTCCACTCAAAAGCACCTCAAAAGCAGGGCGACCAGGGGCTGGTGCGAAGCAGACGGCTCCGCCACTGGTCCCGGTACTTCAGTCCCTGGACCATGTACGACCCGGGCCAGACGTCGGGGTCATATCGCTCCGGTACCGCCAGCAGCCGGATGAGCTGGTCATAGTCCAGAACCTTTTGCATGAAGAGCGATTCAAGGCTCCGGCCGGCTCCCCACACGCTGGTAAAGAACCCCTGAATATCGAGAAGCTTCTGGTCGGCCGGGGCCTGGCTCATGATCCGGAAGTACATTTCGTCGTTGAACCGGACGTAGTCTTCGAGCGGCGGCCAGGGCCAGCCGGTGTCCTCCATGTAGATGGAGACAGCATGTTCGTCCTGGCCGGCGGGAACCCGGGCGAGATCCACCTCCTGAAGTGGCGACCAGTAAGCCGGTTCCATGAGCTTGCTCCTGACACCCTGGCGATGTTGGCTCACGTCCAGCCACCAGTCGCGCAGCTCCCCGGCCCGCACCTGTTGGTCCAGCTCCTGCCAGGCCTCCAGGTCGGGGACCACCGTCATCGTCACCACCACGTTGGCCCGTCCTGTGCCCGTCGCCTGGTCGAAGTACCAGAGAAGCCGGGCGACGTCCGACCCGGCCAGACTCTTGGCCCAGCCTTCCCGATAACACTGTTCGAAGTCGCGCTCATGCCCCGCCCGGACCCGATGTTCTTCATGGATGAGGATCAAGGTCGGTGTCTCCCTGGGTTGGACTTAGCGCATTGGTGACCAGGCAGCCGTCCTGAGGAGGCGGCTGCTTATGGATTGGGTCGAGGCCCGGTCTCGCCGGTGTGGCTCGCCGGTCATCACATCGACCAGGCCACCAACGTCCCGGATGGCGTAGAGCGTGGTGCGCTCCGGGGCGATCCCGGTGCCTAGCGCCGTCGTAAACGAGGCAAACCGTTCAAAGTCCGGGAAAGCAGTGTCCGCCGGCGCGCCGGACCCATTCTCTCCGGTCCGCACGACTTCCTCGACGTAGAGGCCCGGATCGCCTTCGTCCCGCTGGCCCGGGACCTGTGCCAGGTCAATTGCCAGGTGCGACTCGGGCTCGGGAACCAGGACTTTCGAGTCGACCCGGTAGCGGTAGCCTCGCACCCCTTCCAACCAAGGAGCCAGGTCACCGGTCGTGAGCCGGTTGCGCAAGGCCTGCCACGTCTTGCCACTGGCCAGGCCCGTCAACGTGATGATCTGGTAGGAGCGCCCGGCCCCGTGGGCGATGTTGAAATACCACAGCAGCCGGGCGTCGGTCGTCTCGGCCAGCCGGGGCGCCCACTCGGTTCGGTACGCCCGCTCGAATGCGGCCTCGTGCTGACCGACGACCTGATGTTGTTCGTACACACAGAGCATGCCGGTGCCCGCTGTCCCTCACACGGAGACGTGGTCACGGGCGGGCCGGTCGACCCTGGTCAGACTTACGGGGACGGCCCCCATCCTCGGCATCCCCGTGATGCCGTCGAACTCGGCGCTGATGCTGAGCAGCTGGTTGGTGTTGACGCCGAATCGCACCGGGTCCGGTTCATCGGCCGGGTTCTGTCCGAACGCATGGGTCATCGAGATGACGCCGCGGCGCAGCGACGGGTCGCGGGCGGCGACGCCTTGCAGCCGGCCGTACGCCGACCGGATCTCGACCATCTGTCCTTCGATGACACCCAGGTCATCCATGTCATCGGGGTGGATGTAGGCGGGGTTGTAGCTGCGGGCGCGAGTCAGCTTTTCGATGTCCTGGCCGGTGCCGTTGACGAAGCCCTTGTCCCGCCGGCCGATCAGGAGGAACGGGTAGTCCTGGCGCCGCGCGGCGATGGCGGCCGAATCGTATCTTCGGTAGTTGTCCGCCAGCTCGGCCATCATCGGCTCGGCGCCGACCTCCAGGTGCTGATCGCATGAGGGTTCCCGCCGGCCGACGGTCATGCGAAGGTCGTCGTAGACATGGCCGTGGGCGTCCGTCGTCAGCTTGGACAGGGAGATGCGGCCGTCCGAGCACATGATGTCCAGGATCTCTTCGGTCGCCGGTTCCTCTTTCATGTTCAACGGGTGGACGATCGGCGGGACGTCGAAGGCTCCCGGGAGCCCGCAGGCGTTGACGATGAAGAGATCGAGGCCAAGGGCCTGACCGAGCCGGTAATAGAGCTGCCAGTCCTCGATGAGATCCGAGCCGGGTGGAGGGTCGACGACTGCGGGTACATACTGTGCAAACGGTTCCTCGAGGCCCATGCCGCGGTGCATGTAGCCCAAGGCCTCTGAGATATAGCTGGTCGTCGCCGTCTCGAGCCCCATCTTCACCGCGATGACATAGTCGGCCATGCGAGCGTTATTCGACATGCTGACGTCGGTGGTGACGTACAGGTCGAGATTCGACAGTGCCTTGTACGCGAGGGACGTATCAGGCACCGCCATCAAGGGGTTTCCACCCAGGTTGAACAGGGCCTTGATCTGACCTTCGCCCGGTTGGAGGATTTCCTCGAACATCGCGCCGGCCGGCACGCCACACACCCCTCCCTGGAGACCACGGACGCGCATCTTCTCGCCGAAGTCGGCGGCAGGAAAGGGATTGCGCGGCTCCGCCCTCGGCGAGATCTCGGGCAGGAGGGCGTGAGGGCGGAGGAAGGGATCACCCTCTCTGGCCCACCACCCGCGAACGGACGTGACGGCGAGCGCGAGGTAGAAGGCCAGATTGCCGCCCATGTTCGACATCGAGGTTCCCGTTCCGCAGTACACCCCGCCCGTCCTGGCTTCGGCCAGGACCCTTGCGGCCGCCTCAAATCGGTCAGGGGGGAGGTCGGCCCGGTGGCAGACATAGTCGGGGGTGTACGGCGCCACCGCTGCCTGCAACCGGTCGAGTCCGGTCACGTTCAGACCGATGAACTCACGGTCGATGGCGTCCCATTCGAACAGTCGAGCAAGCAGACCGGCGAGAACGGTGTTGTCCTCGCCCGGCCGGGGCTGAAGGTGGACGTACGCGTGGCGGGCGGTCTCGGTAACCCTCGGGTCGACCACGACGAGCCGGGCCCCGTTCTTGACCGCAGTGGTGATCCTTCCGACCGGGTTGTTGGCCCAGTACTGGTGGGAGACGATGGGATTGGTGCCGACCAGCAGCCACGTTTCACAGTCCTCGAGACGGACTTCGCCCCCCATCCACGTTCCGTGGAAGGCATGGGCGACCAGGTCACCGGGCTGATCGAGTGTCAGCGGACTGAACTGCATGGGGGATCCGAGGGCACCCATGAACCCGACGCCGAGGGCGAAGAAAGCCCCGTGCTCGATGATCCGGGTCCCGGTGAAGGAAGCGATGGCCCGGGGACCGTGCTCGTCCAATATCCTCCGGACCCGCGCCGCGATCTCGGCTATCGCCTGGTCAGGGGACACAGGCGTGTAGCTGCCGTCCGGTTGCCGCTTCTGGCTGTGCAGAAGGCGGTCGGGCCGGTTGTGCAACTCGGGCAGGGCTCGACCCTTCGCGCAGGAGTAGCCGCCGTACATATCGGAGTGGCGGTCGCCGACCACCTTGACGGCCCGGCCGTGATCGACGGTCACCTCGATCGGACAACATGACGTGCAGAGCCGGCAAATGCTTACAGCCGTTTCCACGGTTGCCCCCTCCTCAAATCCGCGCATGCGCTGCGGGCAACCGCGGCGGTCTTACCGCCGCCGCGCACCTCTGCGCCCGAGCCAGCTGTGACGTTAACAATAGTTATCTTGTAGACCGCTCCTGCGGGTGTCAAGCGGACGGCCCCGAACGGGTTGCCCCGCTGCGGGGATGACGTTATGTTGTTATGATTATGCTCACACTCGAGCGGTCCAGGGGGTGCCGCAGAGAGAGATGACTGAGACGAGTGAGATGAGTGAGCCCATTGCGGTTATCGACGTCGACACTCATCTCACCGAGCCGGCCGACCTGTGGACGAGTCGTTTGCCCAAGAAGTACAAGCAAGACGCGCCGCATCCGGTCTGGGATCCCGAGCGAGGGCGAGATCGTTGGCAGGTGGGCCGCCGCACACTGATCGGCGTCCAGGACCAGGCCCACGCCGGTTGGAAGGAGTTCTTCCCCTCGACACCGGCGACCTTCGAGGAGGCCGAACCGGGTGGCTGGGACCCCACGGCTCGGCTGAAAGTCATGGATGGGCAGGGGATCGCGGCGCAGATTCTCTACCCGAACCTTCTTGGTTTCTTTCCTTTCGCGTTTCGGGATCTCGGGACCGAACTGGCCGGTGCGTGTGTTCGAGCCTTCAACGACTTCCAGATCGAGTGGTGCAGCACCGACCCCAATCGCCTCATCCCGCTGGCGTTCCTCCCGTTCTGGGATGTCGAGGGCTCGGTGGCGGAGCTCACGCGATGTGCGGAGATGGGCTATCGCGGCTTCAACTGGGGCCATCAGTTCGAGAAGATGGGGCTCCCGCCTCTCCGTGAGACGCATTGGGACCCGGTGATGAACCTGGCCCAGGAGCTGGAGATGCCGGTGTCGTTCCACATCGGCTTTGGCAGCGTCGACGAAGAGGAAGTCGAGGGGTGGAGGACGTACAACGACGACCTGTCCCTGGCACCCCTCTCGGTCCTGATGTTTCTCGGCAACGCCAACACGATCATCGACCTCTGTATGCGAGGTATCTGCGAACGCTTTCCCCGGCTGAAGTTTGTCTCCGTCGAGAGCGGCTTCGGGTATGTCCCGTTCCTGCTCGAGGCGATGGACTGGCAGTACAAGAACAATCGCGGGTCACTCAGCCGGAAGGGCCTTCCCCTGCCGAGTGAGTACTTCCGTCGTCAGGTGTTCGCGACGTTCTGGTACGAGGAGAATGTGACTCGACTCCTCGATCTGTTGCCCGACAATGTGATGTTTGAGTCGGACTATCCCCATCCGACCAGCCTGTCCCCCGGGCCCGGGAGCACGGCCAACGACGCCAAGACCACGATCGCCCGGAATCTCGCCGGCGTTCCTGAGGAAATCCGCCGGAAGGTTTGCACGACAACGCGGCCAGGCTCTACCGGATTGACACCGCCTCGGCGACTGACCGAAAGGGAGGAACGTGTGACGACCAACAATGAGGTCGCGTGGCTCTTCGAGCTCGAGTTGCAGCCCGGATGCCGGGAACAGTTTGAGGCCCTCATGCCCGAGATGATCGAGGCGACGCGGGCGAACGAGCCCGGCTGCCTCGCCTACCAGTTCTTCGTCAACGAGGACGGCACGGTGGTCCAGGCGTACGAGCGTTATGTGGACTCGGACGCCGCCCTCGCTCATATGGGCGCGTTCGGCGAGAAGTTCGCCGGCCGCTTCATGGAGCTGGTGAAGCCCCGGAGCTTCACCGTGCTTGGGTCACCGAGCGATCAACTGGCGCAGGCGATCGGACCGATCGGTGCCACCGTTCACCGTCCGGTCGACGGCTTTTCCAAATAGAGGCCTGCGGGTTCGCGAGTTGGTTTCATGACGCCGGCGTTCTCGTTCAGGTCGGGCGGAGTGGCGGGCATGGATCGGCCCCGGCGGTTGAGCCAGCCCCGCATCGCCGAGATGATCGCCGACTCCCTGCGCCGGCGGATCCTGGAGGGGGAGCTGGCCGACGGTGACGTGCTGCCCAAGGTGGACGACCTGCTGCTCGAGTTCCCGGTGTCCAAGCCCTCCATCCGGGAGGCCATGCGGATCCTCGAGACCGAGGGGCTGATCTCGGTCCGGCGGGGCAACGTCGGGGGGGCGGTCATCCACTCCCCCAAGCCCAAGACGGCCGCCTACATGCTGGGCATGGTCCTGCAGGCCGACCACGTCGCCCTG
>JBPYFF010000309.1:0-2407 GCA_051984455.1 Acidimicrobiales bacterium
GCGGCCTGGGGAGCATCCCACGGATCATGCGGACCAGGAAACCCCACGAACAGGAAGAATGGATCTGGTCGATCGTAACCCTCGATCCACGCCGCGGCCTGCATTCCGTGCCACACATCGACGTAGGCGTCGAGCGGTACGGGCATCGGCGTGGAGTCCCACATGGGAACCCTCTTGGTCGCGTTCTGGCCGGTCTCGTTGTCTCCCTGGTAACTACGATCCGCGATGTGCCGCTGGTAGATGTCCAACAGCCCTCGGCTTGCGAGGAAGTCCGTGTAAGCCGTGCGCGCTTGCGGCGGGAACTTGTCCCCGGTCTCGTGACTCTCGGCGAATCCGAGCCTTGCCAGACGGTCGGCGAGATCGTTGATGTGCTTTGTATCGAGGCCTTCATCCCGGTAAAGGTGCGCCTTACCCAACAAGGCCGTGTGGTATCCAGCTTCGCGTAGGGCCCACACGTATGTCGGTGAGTCGCCCGGAATCTCCACCCAGTTGGTATAGACGCCGTGATCTCGGACGTAGCGCTCAGTCATGAAGGAGGCTCTGGCCGGCATGCAAAGAGGTCCTTGGCAGGAGACCCGGGAGTACCGCATTCCTTCTGACGCCAAATGGTCCAGCGTGGGAGTCAGGACACCCGGGTTACCGGCGCAGCCCATCATGTCCGCCCGGTGTTGATCGGACATGATCAAGATGATGTTGGGCGCCTTGGACATCGGATCTGCCCCACCTGCCCTCTCGAGGCTGCTGGCCGACCATCCCTTGAGCGGGGATCTGGTATGGAGCGTATCTGTAAACCGCGCCTCGCATTTACCTCCATGGTGGTGCTGCGATGTCGAACAGGTACTCCGGGATCGATGAGTCTCGGTACCGTGAGTCGTCTCAGTTGACAGGCTTCCCAGGGAGCCGACGAGCGCACGAAACGAGACAACGGAGGATGCCATGACGTCCACGCCCGGCCACGCGAACCGCGACCTCACCGGCGAGCCGCCCGTCGTCGACCTGGCCACCTGGCAGGCGGCGCGCCAGGAACTCCTGGTCCGCGAGAAGGCGCATACCCGGGAGGGCGACGCGATCGCGGCGGCCCGGCGGCGGCTGCCGATGGTCGAACTCGACGGCACGGTCGAGGTCACCGGCGTTGACGGGCCGGTCCCGTTTCTCGACCTGTTCCAGGGTCGCGACGAGCTCGTGGTCTACCAGCACATGTGGTACGACGGCGCGCCGCACCAGGGGCAGTGCGAGGGCTGCACCACCACGGCCTGGCACATGAAGGACGCCGTCTACCTCAACGCCCGCGGTGTCTCCTTCGCCGTTTTGACCTCGGGCCCGTGGGATGAGGTGGCACCCTACGTCGAGTTCATGGGTTACCCTCAGCCCTGGTACTCGGTGCGGGGTGTGGAGCCGCCGATCGGCGGAGAGATGGGCCAGATCGTCTGCTTCCTGCGCGACGGCGACCGCGTGTTCCTCACCTACTCCACGACCGGCCGCGGCAACGAGGCGGCCAACGGGTCCCTCGGCTTGCTCGACATGACACCCTACGGCCGCCGCGAGGCGTGGGAGGACAACCCCGAGGGCTGGCCGGAGGCCCCCCAGGCCGGCTCGCCGGTCGGTGGCCATGGCTCGCCCATCTGCTGGTACTGGCGCTCGGACGCCGACGGCATCGCGACCTGGGGCCCGACCAGCCGGCCCGTGCCCCAGTGGACCCGCCCCGGCGCGACCCCCGTGGAGACCCTCGGCCGAAAGGGCCACCACCACTGATGCGGGGTCCCGCCTGTGACCAGGCGTCTCGGGCATCCGGCGGACCGAGCGTCGTGGCGCGAGGATCAGGAAATGATCGCTGCGTTCTCCATCACTCCGATCGGCGTCGGTGAGTCAGTGAGCGAGCTAGTCGCCCAATGCGTCGGCATCGTGCGGGAAAGCGGGCTTGCCAATGAGACGAACGCCATGTTCACCAACGTTGAGGGCGAGTGGGACGATGTCATGGGTGTCATCAAGCAGTGTGTCGATCACGTGGCGACGGCTGCACCCCGCGTCAGCGTGGTCGTCAAGATCGACCACCGCCCAGGCGTCAGCGGGGCGTTGCGTTCGAAGGTCGAGTCGGTCGAACAGCGACTGTCGTCGATGTGAGGAGCGGATCGGCCGGAACGCAGCTGCCAGCACCCGGCGGCCGCCAGCAGACGAGTGATCAGTCGAGGTCGGGCCGAGCGTGGTCAGCCCACGCTGGCCCAGAACTCACGGACGACGGTCGCTGCCCGGACCGGGTCCTGGAGCATCCATCAGTGCCCGAGCCCGTCGAGGGTGGTCGTCATGGCGCCTGATCGGGCGGCGGCTTTGCTCGCCGAGGCGGCGCTCAAGAAGGGATCCTCGCTCGGGATGATTGCCAATCCCGGGGCCGGAATGGCCGCGAAATCCG
>JBPYFF010000310.1:0-10237 GCA_051984455.1 Acidimicrobiales bacterium
CAGTTCCAGAGCCAGATCACGACCAGGCAGGCGAAAGTGCTGGTGTACAACCTCCAGACGTCCACCGCGGTGACCACCAACATCAAGAAGCTGGCCGCTGAGGCCGGCGTCCCGACGATCGGCGTGACGGAGACGATCCAGCCGCCGGACGCGACGTTCCAGCAATGGTTCATCTCGGAGTTACTGCAGCTGGAGAACGCCCTGAACGCCACCGCTCTGTCGGGTGGCGGATCATGACGAAGCAAGCCCTGATCGCCGCAACCCCGCTGGCGGCACCGGCCACCGGTGACGGCCACGCACCAGGTCCGGCCGCGGTCGTGACGGCCCGGGACCTGGCAGCTTCCTACGGTCGCATGCCGGTCTGGTCGGGAGCCACATTCGACATCGCACCGGGAGAGTTTGTGGCCGTGCTCGGTCCCAACGGGGCGGGGAAGTCGACGCTGTTGCGCCTTATCCTGGGGCTGCAGCACCCCGCCGGCGGCTTCCTCCGCGTCATGGGCAACCCCCCCGCGCGGGGAAACCCCGCCATTGGCTATGTCCCCCAGCGCCGCCCGATCGATCCCGACCTTCGCCTGGCCGGCACCGAGTTCGTCAAGCTTGGCTTGACGGGCCACCGCTGGGGAATCGGCGTGCCTGGTCGCAGGGCGGAACTCGATCGGCGGGTCGCAGAGGCGGTCGCCGCCGTCGGCGCCGAGGACTACGCCCGCCAGCCGCTCGGGACGATGTCGGGGGGCGAGCTGCAGCGGCTGATGCTGGCCCAGGCGGTCGTCGGCGGGCCCCGGCTCCTCCTGCTGGACGAGCCGCTGGCCAGCCTTGACGTCCGGAACCAGATGACCGTCGCTCAGGTGGTAGCCACCCTGGCCGCGGCAAGGGGGATGGGGGTGCTGCTCATCGCCCACGACGTCAATCCGCTCCTGCCGGTGCTCGACCGGGTGATGTACATCGCGAGGGGCCAGGTGACCATCGGCCGTCCCGACGACGTGATCACGTCGGAGCATCTCTCGGCCCTCTACAACGCCAACGTGGAGGTCCTCCACGACAGCAAGGGGCGGTTGTTCGTCGTCGGGCTCGAGGAAGAGGCGGCGCACCCGCACCGTCACGAACACGACCCGGCCGACGGCCACCAGTGAACCGCGCCCTCGCCTTGTCGGCCAGCGCCGCCACGCCGAAGCCGTCATGGAACCTGGCCCACGACGTCCATCAGCTCTTCAGTTATCCGTTCATGCGCCATGCCTTCTTGGCGGGAACCATCGTGGCCGTGCTGGCCGGCGTGGTCGGATATTTCGTCGTCCTCCGCCAGTCCTCGTTCGCGGCCCACGCCTTGTCTGAGGTCGGTTTCGCCGGGGCCGCGGGTGGCATTGCCTATGGCTTCAGCGCCGTCACCGGCCTGCTCGTCATGAGCCTGCTGGGCGCTGGCCTCATGGGCCTCCTGGGAAAGCGGCTTCGTGGACGGGATGCCGTCATCGGGACGGTGCTGGCGTTTTCTCTCGGACTCGGGTCCTACTTCCTGACCCGCTACAAAGGCAATGCCAGCGGCGCCTTCGGGCTGCTATTCGGCGAGATCCTCGGGATCAGTGTGCATGACATCTGGGTCATCGCCCTGGCCGGGGCCGCAACCCTGGTTGTCATGGGCGTGATCTACCGGCCACTGCTGTTTTCGTCGCTCGACGAGGACGTCGCCGAAGCCCGGGGCGTGCCGATCCGCGGCCTGTCCGTCGCCTTCTTGCTGCTCGTCGCCGTCGCCGTCACCGCTGCCGTCCAGGTTGTCGGAGTGCTCCTCATCTTCAGCCTTCTCGTGACCCCGGGAGCGATCGCGGACCGCCTGTGCCGAACGCCGCCCCGCGCCGTCGCGCTCTGCATCGCGCTGTCGCTGAGCTTCGTCTGGGCCGGTTTGGTGGTGACCTACTACAGCAACTTTCCTGTGGGCTTCCTGATCACCGCCTTTGCTTTCGCCAGTTACCTGCTGGTCCGGTTGGCCACGGCCAGGCACACCACGAGGCCGGACCGACCCGCTATACTCATGAACAGTCGCTAATCTGTTCATGAAATCATGCGTCAAGCCGAACCGTCAGGTACCACCGTTGACCCGGCAAGCCTCCACGAGGCATGCGAACTCCTGCGAGCGATCGGGACGCCCTTCCGCCTGGCCATCGTCCTCGAGCTGGCGGAGGGTCCTCGCTGCGTCCACGAGCTCGTCCACGCTCTCGACATGTCGCAGTCCCTCGCCTCTCAGCACCTGCGTGTGCTGAGGAGCATCGGACTTGTTGCCGGCGCCCGACGGGGCAAAGAGACCGTCTACCACCTGGCGGACGACCACGTCGCCCACATCGCCCGCGATGCCCTGACCCACGGACGGGAAGCAGGTCACCGGCATCATCCACCCGACCAATCCCTGGAGGAACACCAACCATGAGCACTGCCACCCACGACACCCACGAAGCGCACGGTCATACCCATGGCGACGACTGCGGCCACGTCGCCGTCCAGCACGGCGACCACACCGACTATCTCCACGACGGCCACGTCCACCGGGACCATGACGGTCACTGGGACGAATGCGTGCTTGAGGGCCACGTCACCCACAGCGAGCATGAGCACCGCCATGGCGACGGGTGCGGCCACGAAGCGGTGAGGCACGGGGACCATACCGATTACGTCCATGAAGGCCACCGGCACGCCGCCCACGGCGACCATTGGGACGAGCACTGAGACCGGGGGCCGGGACCACCCTCCTTCAACCTGAGCCAAGCGCCGTCATGCTTCCGCCGGAAGTTCACGACGAGATCGCCGTTCGCCTGGCCGCGCTTGACCAGCGTTACACCCGCCTGCGTCGCGCCATCGTGGAGACTCTGGCCGGCGCTGGCCGGCCACTGACCATCCCCGAGCTTCTGGGATCCAACTCCCGGCTCTCGCAAAGCAGCGCCTACCGCAACGTCACCGCCCTGATCGACGCCGGTGCGGCCCGACGGGTGAACGGCACCGATGATCACGGCCGGTTCGAGCTGGCTGAGGAGCTCTCCGGCCATCATCACCATCTCGTGTGCGGCACCTGCGGAAAGGTCGCCGATGTTCGACCCTCACCCCGTTTGGAGCGGGCGCTGGCCGAAGCCGCCCGGGCGGCCGCGAGCGAACAGGACTTCGACGTGACCGAGCACCGCTTCGACCTCGTCGGCGTGTGTGCCGACTGCCGGTAGGACGGTCCCGGGGGGTGGCCGGGCAACCGGGGGGTGCGACCGACCCCGTCCTCGACAATCCGGTCTGGCAAGCCCTCGGCTCCGGCGACGCCCACCTGGCCGAGTCACGGCCAGGGGCGAGGCGCTACCGGCCCGATGTGTCCGTCTTCTACGGAGTGGATCGACTGGACGCCGGGAGCTGGGGCGGGCTGGCGGAACTGGCCGGCTCAAAGAGAGGCGTCGTGCTGGTTCGAGATGATGTCGACCAGGTCCCGGTCGGCTGGACGCGAGAAGAGACCCTCTTCGCTCGGCAGATGGTGCTGGAGGACCCGCCCCGCCATTCCTCTCCCCGGATCGATGACATGCCGGCGCCGATCCGGCCGCTCGACGCCGGCGACGCCGACCGGATGCTGCAACTCGTTGGCGCGACCGCACCGGGGCCGTTTCGGGCCCGGACCCACGAACTCGGCCCTTATGTAGGCGTGTTCCACGACGAGCGGCTGGTTGCTATGGCCGGTGAGCGAATGCACCTCCCCGGGTTCACCGAGATCAGTGCGGTCTGCACTCATCCCGATGTCCGCCGCCAGGGTCTCGGTGCCGCCCTCACCCTGCACGTGGCCGCTGCCATCCTCGAGCGCGGCGAGACGCCCTTCCTCCACGTGGCCGAAGGCAATGACGGCGCTCGCCGGATCTACGAACACCTGGGATTCGTCACCCGCAAGGTCGTCGCGGTGGAGATCCTCCGCTCCCCCGCCTGAAGCCGCCCGTCTGCCACCTAAGGTGTGGCCGTGACGACCACGGATGCATCCATCAACGTCGAAGTCGTCCCGCTGGCGGGCGAGATCGGCGCCGAGCTCGGCGGCGTCGACACCGGTGTCGCCCTCGACGACAGCACCATCGTCCAGATCCGGCAGGCCCTGCTCAAGCACAAGGTGGTCTTTCTGCGCGACCAGCACCTGGACTACGGGTCGCAGGTGGCCTTCGCCGGGCGGCTCGGACGTCTCACCCTTGGGCATCCGACGCTGGCATCGCCCCCGGACCACCCGCACCTGGAGGAGATCGACTCTCGCCAGGGAACGAGGACCAACCATTGGCACACCGATGTGACCTTCCTCGACCGGCCGGTCGCCTTCACGCTGCTTCGGGCCGTCGTGATCCCGCCGGTCGGCGGAGACACCATCTGGGCCAACATGGTGACCGGCTACCAAAGCCTCCCCGCCGAACTGCGCGAACTGGCCGACCGGCTCCGGATCATCCACTCCAACGTGGCGGACTACTCCGCGCTCGTCGGCCGCCCGGGCCAAGGGGACCCGGCGCAAGCGGCCAAGCGGGACGAGTTTCTCCCCACCGTCTACGAAACAGAGCATCCGGCTGTACGGGTCCATCCCGAGACCGGAGAACGGGCGCTCATGCTCGGCGGTTTCGCGCGAACCGTCGTGGGGCTGGGACCGCAGGCGTCGCGTGACCTCATCCGGGTCCTGCAGGAGTACGCGGTGCGCCATGAGCACACCGTTCGGTGGCGCTGGCGCGTCGGCGATCTTGCGATTTGGGACAACCGTGCCACCCAGCACTACGCGATCCACGACTATGGCAAGGCCCACCGCAGGGGAGAACGAGTCACCGTCGCCGGCCCCACCCCTGTCGGTGTGGACGGTAAACCCAGCGTAGCTCTGAGGGGCGACGCGTCCGCCTACTACGCAGGCATGACCGGGTAGCCAGCGCCGTGCCGGGTTCCCGATCGGGCCAATCGCTGCACGTTTGTACCGGGTGACGGGACGGACGCGGCGCGGGCGACCATACTCAAAACGTGCCTTCGACGCAGCGGCGCCGACGATGGGTGAGCGTGCTCGCGGCCCTCGCCACTGTCACCGCCGGCATGGTGGTGCTGTCACTGCGGGCCGGTCGGGCCGGCGCCCGCTCGTCCGACGAGACCGATCCGCCAGCCGACCGCGCCGCCTGCCCCTGGCTCAACTCCAACGTCCCGGTTGCCACCAGGGTCAACCAGCTGTTGAAAGTGATGACGCCCCTGCAAGAAGCGACGCTGCTGCACCTGCGGCAGCTGGACTCGACCGTTCCCTATGAGGGCTACACGCCCCCGATCCCATCGCTGTGCATCCCCGCCATAACCGAGCAGGACGGCGCGGCCGGGGTGGCGACCCGGTTCCCGGGCGTCACCCAGTTGCCCGCCCCCATCGCGGACGCGGCCGCGTTTGACCCTGGTCTCGCCGGCCGCTACGGCAACGTCATCGGCTCAGAGGACGCCACCAAGGGCATCGACCTCGCCCTCTCCCCGACGATCAACATCGACCGATCCCCTCTGTGGGGACGCTCCTACGAAAGCCTGGGCGAGGACCCCTACCTGACGGCCTCGCTCGGGGTGGCGCTGGTACGTGGCATCCAGGGGAACCGGGTCGTGTCGGTCGTGAAGCACTTCGCCGTGTACAACCAGGAGGCACACCGCTCGACCCGGGCGGACGACTCGATGGTCTCAGAATCAGCCATGCGGGAGATCTACCTCCCGGCCTTCTCCGCGGTCACGCAACAGGCCAAGCCGGGGGCGATCATGTGCTCCTACAACCTGATCAACGGCACCCCTGCCTGCCAGGATCAGGCCCTGCTGGATGGCACTCTCCGCGGCCAATGGCACTTCCAGGGCTTCATCCGCTCGGACTGCAACTCGGTGTACGACCAGGGGGCGGCCATGGCCGCCGGTGTCTCCCAGGTCAAGTGCAGTCTGCTGTACAACCCGATCGACGTGGCTGACGCCGTGGCCCGCGGAACCATCTCCCGACCGACCCTCGACGCCCTGGCCCGACCGCTCTTGACGGTCCTGTTCCAGTACAACCTGATCGCCGATCCCCATCCGCTCAACCGGGCTGTGCCGGCGGCCACCCCGGCCCATGAGGCCGTGGCCCTGGCGACCGCCAACGAAGGCTCGGTGCTGCTGAAGAACAGCGGCAACCTTCTCCCCCTGGATCTGAACCGGCTCGGCTCGCTGGCGTTGATCGGCCCGTCCGGCGGAACGCCCATGCCAGCCGGTTACGGCGCCATGCGCGTCCTGCCCACTAACCCGGTGACCGCCCTGTCGGCCCTGCAGTCGACGATGGGAAGCCGGGTGCACTACGACGATGGGAGTGACATCCGTGAAGCGGCCGCCCTTGCGGGGCGATCGGACGTAGCCGTGGTCGTCGTCTACGACGTCGAATCGGAACGGCACGACCGGACCAGCCTCGCGCTGCCGGGCAATCAAGACGCCCTCGTCGCGGCCGTGGCCGCCGCCAATCCAAGGACGATCGTGGTCCTCGAGACCGGGTCGGCCGTTCTCATGCCATGGCTGCCGTCGGTGCACGCCGTGCTCGAGACCTGGTACCCGGGCGAACAGGCGGGGCCCTCCTTGGTCGATCTGGTGTCCGGACGGGTGGACCCGGGTGGGAAGCTCCCCGTCAGCTTCCCGGCGTCGCCCGCCCACATGCCCGACAACACGCTCGCCATGTTCGGCGGCACCGGTGGCAGGACCATCTACGCCGATGACATCAACGTCGGCTACCGCTGGTACGACGCCCACCAGATCGCTCCTGCCTTCGACTTCGGCTACGGCCTGTCCTACACCCGCTTCCAGTTCTCGGGACTGCTGGTCGCGCCAGCCAACGGCGACGGCCTCACCGTTCGCGCCACCGTCACCAACTCCGGGCACGTGAGGGGTGCCGACGTCGTGCAGTGCTATGTCGGCCAGCCGGCGAGCTCGGGCGAGCCCCCCCGTCAATTGCGGGGCTTCAGCCGGGTCGACCTGCTGCCGGGCAAAGCCAGGACGGTGCAGTTCAACTTGCGTCCAGGGGACCTGGCTCATTGGAGTACCGCCTCGCACAGCTGGGTGATCGACGGAGGCGCCTACCGCATCTCGGTTGGCGACAGCTCCAACCCGAGCAATCTTCCGCTGACCACCAGCGTGCAGGTTCCCGCCGCTTCCCTCGGCGCCAACTCGGGGCCGGCCGGCCCCTGAGCCTGGCACGACCGCGATTAACCTGACTCGGTGAGCGTCGTCGAGAGCCAGGTGGAGGAGCCGGCAACTCGACGCCCGCCCCCGCCAAGCCCGAGCACGGCCCCCGCCCGGCGCCAGCGATGGCGGTCCCTTTGGCCATGGATGGCCGTCGCCCTGCTGATGGGGGTCGCTCTGGTCCACACCCTTCTGGTAGGGCAGCGCTACCACGTCGGCTCGTTCGACGACGACGCCAGTTACGTCCTCACCGCACGGGCGCTGGCAGGAGGAGCCGGGCTCACGAGCACCCTGGCCAGCGGGCTGCCGCTCATCGGCGCCTACCCACCGGGGTACCCGGCGCTGTTGAGTCTCCTGGTCCTCATCTGGGGCCACGCCCTGCTGCCGTTGCGAGCCCTGTCTGTCGTCTTCTTTCTGGCCATCTTTCCGTTGACCTGGGCCTACCTGAGGGGCCGCGGGATCTCGACGGTCGTGCGACTGACCGTCCTTGCGCTCCTCGCCATGAGCCCCCTCCTGGCCACCTACGGAACGATGATCATGGCCGAGGCCCCGTTCATCGTCCTGTTCCTCCTGTTGCTCATGGCGAGCTCGCGCTGGGAGTCGGACGGCCGCACCCTGACCTGGTTCGGTGCCGGCACGGTTGCAGCTGCCGCCGGACTGCTCTGGCTGAAGGAGGCCGGTGTCGGTCTGGTGATCGGACTGGTGATCTGGTTGATGTGGCGCCGACTGTGGCGAAAGGCGCTGGTGGCCGCAGTCGGGCCGGCTCTCTTGTTCCTGCCGGTGTTGATTGCACGGGTCATCACGGGCGTTTCTTTGATCGGGTCTCGCTATTCGGACGATTTGGGCGCCCACTACGCCGGCAGCCTTGTCCATCGCTTGACCCACACCGTGCCCCACGCCATTTCCACCTACGTCGGCACCGCTCTGCCCCTGTCCGTCGTCCCGACCCGGGTCAGCCCCCTTCCGGTGCACGGTCCCACCTCGGTCCTCTTGGCGGTCGTCCGCTGGACCGTCGCACCCCTGATCATCGTCGGATTCGTCGTGTGGATTCGACGGTACCGGGACGCCGCCTGCGTCGTCGTTCCCGTCTACTTGCTCGAGACGCTGGTGTACCCCTTCGTCAACGAGCGGCGAGTCATCCTGGTTCTTCCGGTCATCATGGCCTGGTATGCCCTCGGCGCGTGGACGGTCATCGGCGGCCTCGTCAGGCGCATCGGCCGGACGCGCCGGGCCCGCAACGGCTCGTACCTCCTGCCGGCCGTTTGCGGCCTGCTGGTGATCGTGCCGCTGGCGTTTCAGTTTCCGCGGGACTACCTGTACGCGCTTCACCAGGACAGCTCTCGCCCGGGCGGATCGGCCTACATGGCCCTGCTGCGTGATCTCGGCCAGCCGCGTGACGTCGTCGAGACCGACTACTTGTGGACGACGGCGCTGTACAGCGGCCATCGGACCGCCAACCGCGCCTTCGTCGCGCCGGTCTGCGACGACGGCGTCATCACCAACGCCATCCGCCAGGATGACGCCGGCTTCCTGCTGAACGCGGCCCTCAACAAGCCAGGCCTGGTCGACAACCTCTGCCCACTCCCGGTCGCAGGCACGCAGCCGTGGGCGGTCAGGCTGTACCGAACCGCACGGGACGACGCCTCGGTGTTCGAGCTGGTCGGGCCGGGCACCGGCAATCCTCTCCTACGGGATGTCACCGCCAACGCTCAGCTGAGCACGTCGGCCGCCACCATCATCGAGATGCCGGAGGTCCCCCAGGCACCCTACGACCCGGCCGGCACCTTTCCCGCCATCGACACCGCCGGCGGCCAGGCCAGCCTGACCTGGACCCTGGGCCAGCCGAGTCCGGTCTCGCAGGTGACGCTGGGCGCGGTCGCGCCCACGGATGGCTCCCTGACCGGCGTCGTCATCGAGGCCCGCACCATCGGTGGCGATTGGCAGACCATCTCGGCCGGGGATGGACCGGTGGGTGACGGGTCGGCGACGCCATACGTCCTGGTCCGCTTCCCGAAGCCGCTCGTGACCACGGCACTGCGTGTGAGCGTCACCGGCAACGGCACGATCGGAATTCACGATCTCCACGTACTCGGCCCAGCCTGATATGTTCGAACTCTTGCTGGCCGTCAAAGAGAGAATTGTTGAGGCCCACGCCAGCCGGCTTACTGTTCGGTTTTTTCGCTACTCCGTCGGCTCGGTCGTTGCCATCGTCACCAGCGAGATCACTTTTGTCCTGTGCTACGGGACGGGATTGCTGGGAACGACCGCGGCGTCCGTGGTTGCCTTTTTCGCCGGCGCCATCCCGAACTACGTGCTCAATCGTTCCTGGGCATGGGAACGGAGGGGCCGGCTCAACGTGAGCCGTGAAGTGATCCTCTACGCGGTCGTGTCGATCGTCAGCCTCGTGTCCGCCGCGGTCGTGACGGGGTGGGTCAGCCGGATCGCGGCCCATGTCACCGGCAGCCACGCGGGGCGGACCACCCTCGTGGCAGCCGCCTACCTGGCGACCTACGCCTTCCTGTTCATCCTCAAGTTCGTGATCTTCCAGCGGGTTGTCTTCGTGGAGCCGAGCCGCGATCACGCCACCATGTCGTGAGGATCACCCTGGCAAAGCGCAGGCCGTAGAGCAGGTTGTTGCCCTTCTTGGTCGTTCCCGCTGTGCGCGGGTACATGGTGGTGGGAACCTCGACCACCCGGAAGCCGTGGAGCAGGGCGCCAACCAATAGTTCGGCCGCCTGGTACTGGGGTTGTTCAAGCGGCACCGCTTCGGTGACCGCGACCCGCATCGCCCGAAGGCCATTGGCCGGATCGGTGATCCTTTGCCCGGTCAGGAGCGAGATCAGCCGCCCGAACACCACGACCCCTGCTCCCCGCACTCGATCACTGGTGTGGGCGGCACCCAGGCGGCGTGAGCCGGTGACGAAGTCGGCGTCATCCGCAACAAGGGGGGCAACGACCCGAGCCAGCTCGGCCGGGTCATACTGACCATCTGCGTCCAGGGTGGCGATGTAGGTGGCCCCGTGCTCCCTCGCCAGCCGGTAGCCCAGCCGCAGCGCCGCCCCCTGACCGC
>JBPYFF010000311.1:0-6100 GCA_051984455.1 Acidimicrobiales bacterium
ATGGTGGAGACGAGCGACGGAGCGACCTTGGCCCAGCTGTCGCTTCCTGACATGCGCCTGCCCATCGGCTACGCGCTGTCCTATCCCGACCGGCTGGGCACGCCCTTTGGCGCCATTGACTGGGCCAGGGTGAACCGGCTCGAGTTCGAGGCGCCGGACCGCGCTGCCTTTCCCTGCCTTGACCTGGCCTACCAGGCCGGTCGAGCAGGCGGAACCGCGCCTGCCTGCCTCAACGGAGCCAACGAGGTGGCCGTCGAGGCGTTCCTTTCCGGCCGGCTCCGCTGGACCGAGATCGACCAGGTCATCGACGAGACGCTGGGCGCCCACGACGTGGCCGAGCCGGCCACGGTCGATGACATCCTGGTGGCCGACGCCGACGCCCGCCGGGCAGCCCGGGCGGCCGTGGACCGACGGGTCCGGGTGGCATGACCACCGCACCGCCGCGCCCCGCTCCGGCCGAACCGGCCGAGCCGGAGGCCGACGAGTCTCGGGCGGCGCTGATCCGGCTGGTGCTGATCGCCGTCGCGGGCATCGTCGCCGGAATCGCAGCCGGCATCGGCAACGTCCTGCTCGTGGTCTTCGCCCTCGTGGCCATGATCATGCTCCACGAGCTGGGCCACTTCGCCACCGCCAAGTGGGCGGGCATGAAGGTGACCCAGTACTTCCTCGGCTTCGGCCCCCGGCTGTGGTCCATTCGCCGGGGGGAGACCGAGTACGGGATCAAGGCCATTCCCGCCGGCGGCTACGTGAAGATCATCGGGATGAGCAACCTGGATGAGGTCGACCCGGCTGATGAGCCCCGGACGTACCGGCAGGCACCGTATCGCTGGAGGCTGGCGGTCGGCCTGGCCGGCTCCACGATGCACTTCCTGCTCGCACTGGTGCTCCTCTTCGCCCTGTATTCGGCCGTCGGCCTGCCCAACGAAAACCGGCCGACCACCCGGATCGACCAGGTCCTGGCCCTCGCTTCCGGTGAGAGCCCGGCCCAGCGGGCAGGCTTTCGGGTGGGGGACACCATCGTTGCCATCAACGGCCAGCCGGTGGGGTCCTGGGACGACATGACGGCCTACATCCGGGCCCGGCCGGGCGAGACCATCAAGGTGACGGTGCGGCGGAACGGCCAGCTGGTCACGCTGACCCCGACGCTGGTCGATCTGAGCACGGTTGATGTCAAGAACTTCCCGAACTCGGCCCGGCCGGCCCACCCGACTGGTTTCATCGGCATCAGTCCCGCTCCGACCATTGAGCGGACCGGCGCGGTGACGGCTCTCGGGCGGGCCTTCGTCGGCCTGGCCCGAACCATCCGGGCATCGATCAGCGGCATCATCCACCTGTTCTCACCGAGCGGCCTCTCGCACTATGCCAGCACCCTTGCCGGGGGTCAGAGTGGGTCGGCTCAGGCCGACGCCAACCGCCCGGTGGGCATCGTCGGGGCGGTGAGCGTGGCCTCGCAGTTCACGGGGACCCAGGGTCTGCGCGGTTTCCTGCTCATCTTCATTCAAATCGTGGTCTTCATCGGCGTGTTCAACCTTCTTCCGGTGCTGCCCTTCGACGGCGGCCACGTCGCCATTGCCACCTATGAGCGGATTCGAAGTCGGGGTCGCCGGTACTACGCCGATGCAGCCAAGATGATGCCGGTGATGTATGCGGTGCTGTTGCTCGTGCTGCTGATCTTCGTGACCACCAACTACCTCGACATCACCCACCCGGTGCACGTGACGCCATGATCGGGCCCTTCCCGCGTCGACAGACCCGGCAGATCCACGTCGGCTCGGTGCCGGTCGGGGGCAATGCGCCGGTGACCGTGCAGTCGATGACGGTCACCAAGACCGCCGACGTGGAAGGAACGCTGGCCCAGATCTATGCCCTCCACGCCGCGGGGGCGGACATCGTCCGCTGCACCTGCAACGAGAAGGAGGCGGCCGAAGGGCTGGCCCGCATCGTGCCCCGTTCACCCGTGCCGATCGTGGCCGACATCCATTTCCATGTTGAAATGGCCCTGGCCGCACTCGAGGCCGGCGTTCAGTGCCTCCGGCTCAACCCGGGCAACCTGCGCAAGCCGGAAGAGATCAAGCTGGTCGCCAGGGAGTGCCGGGATCGAGCCGTGCCCGTCCGCATCGGCGTCAACGCCGGCTCGCTCGACCCGCGGCTCTACCAGAAGTACGGCGCCGCCACGCCCGAGGCACTGGTGGAGTCAGCCCGGATCGAGCTGGGATTGTTCGCCGAGGTTGGCTTCGATGACGTCAAGATCTCCGTCAAGGCCTCGAACGTCCCGCTGATGATCGAGTCCTACCGTCAGCTGTCCGACGTGACCGATCATCCACTGCATCTGGGGGTAACCGAGGCGGGACCCCCCCCGGCCGGAATCATCAAGGGGACGGCGGGCATCGCGACGCTGCTGGCAGAGGGGATCGGCGACACCATCAGATACTCCCTGACTGCCGACCCGGTCGAGGAGGCGAGAGCCGGCCGTCAATTGCTCGAAGCCCTCGGTCTGCGAGAGCGCAAGAACGTCGACCTCATTGCCTGTCCATCCTGCGGCCGGGCCGAGATCGACGTCTTCCGGGTCGCCCAGGAGGCCCAGGCGGCACTTGAGTCTCGTGAGCTGCCCATCCAGGTGGCGGTCATGGGCTGCGTGGTCAACGGCCCGGGCGAGGCCCGTTCGGCCGATCTCGGGATCGCGGCCGGGCGGCGGCGGGGTCACCTCTTCATCCGCGGCCAGATCGTCCGCGTCGTGCCCGAGGAGGCGATGGTGACCGCGCTGGTGGAGGAGGCAGAGAAACTGGTGAAGGAGGGAGTCACCGCCCGCCTGGCTGCAGCGGACGGCGACGCCGCGGCGGAAGCGGCCAAGGACCGACAGGAGCTCCTTTCGGTCCAGGGGGCCGACGCCAACGACAGCGAAACAAAGGTCGAGTTGATCGAAAGGCGCTTCCACCAGGGCTCGAGCTGAAAATCGGGATGCCCGCTATCCCGGGCAGCGTCACACTTGAGCGATGGTGACCCAACGCCTGGTGCCCCGCCGCGTACCTCTCGACGACGTCGATGCGTTCGTCAGGGCGGGCGAGGCGGCTTTCGGATTGGTCGCCGACGACGACGACATCGCCTTCTACTCGAACCTGTTCGACCCCGACTACGCCATCGCCGTCTACGACGAGGGCCGGATCGTGGCCACCGCCAGTGCCAACCCATTTGAGCTCACCCTGCCGGCCGGGGCCGGCCAGCCGTTTCCCGCCATCACCGTCCCGGGTGTTACCGCCGTCGGAGTGCACCCGACCCACCGCCGGCGGGGTCTCCTCACGGCCATGATGCGGCGGCAAATCCGCGACTACCGGGCGCGAGGCCTGCTGCTGGCGATCCTTACCGCGTCGGAGGGAGCCATCTACAGTCGCTTCGGGTATGGCCTGGCTTCTTCGTTCCACAGCGTCGCCCTGAACACCCGGCAAGCCGCCCTCCGGGCCGGCGCTCCCGGTGGTGGGCAGATCCGCCTGCTCGACGTCGATGACGCCCGCAAGGTCCTTCCCGAGGTCCATGACGAATGGCGGCGACGGCGGCCGGGGGAGATCAGCCGGTTGTCGCCATGGTGGGATCGCTACTTCGACGATCCGGAGAAGGACAGGGAGGGGGGCGGCGGGCAGTTCCATGCCGTGCACGAGTCGACTCGCGGCCGGCCCGACGGATGGGCCACCTACCGCTACCACTCATCCTGGGGTCACGGGCTGCCCGCCCACCGGGTCGACCTGAGGGGCCTGGTCGCACTCGACCAGGCGGCGCATGCGGCGTTGTGGCGCTACCTGCTCGAGCTCGACCTGGTGGGAGAGCTCACGGCCGCGGTAGTCCCCGCGGACGAGCCGCTGCGCTGGTTGCTGAACGATCCTCGGCAGATGCGGGTCACCGATGTGGGGGATCACCTCTGGGTCCGGATCATCGATGTGCCTCGCGCTCTGGCCGCCCGGGGGTATTCGACCGAGGACGAGCTGGTGCTCGATGTCAGGGACGAGGGTTGCTTCCAGCTCGAGACGGGGCTGGCGAGCGGTTCCTGCCGGACGGCGAGGAAAGGGGAAAGGGTCGAGCTCACCCTCGGACTAAGCGAGCTCGGCGCCATCTACCTGGGTGGCGTCAGACCATCAGTGCTGGCCGCCGCCGGTCGGGTCGTCGAGGACCGGGCCGGAGCGCTCGCTCGAGCTGACGCCGCCTTCCGTGGCCCGGTTGCCCCGTATTGCAGCACGGACTTTTAGCCCCGGTAGGTTTTCGTTCTGATGCCGAAGGCTCCGGTGCTCACCCCCCGGGACAACGACTTTCCCCGGTGGTATCAGGACGTTGTCGCCCGGGCCGAGCTGGCCGATAACGGCCCGGTCCGGGGGACGATGGTCATCCGGCCCTATGGCTACGCCATCTGGGAGCGGATGCAAGCCGAGCTCGACGCCCGGATCAAGGACGCGGGGGCGGAAAACGCTTACTTCCCCTTGTTCATCCCTGAGGCGTTCCTCCACAAGGAAGCCGAGCACGTCGAAGGGTTCAGCCCCGAGCTGGCGGTGGTCACCTACGGAGGAGGCAAGGAGCTCGAGGAGCCGGTCGTTGTCCGCCCGACCAGCGAAACCATCATCAACAGTTACTTCGCCAAGTGGATCCAGAGTTACCGGGACCTGCCCGTCCTGCTGAACCAGTGGTCCAACGTGGTCCGATGGGAGCTTCGGCCCCGACTCTTCCTGCGCACCACGGAGTTCCTCTGGCAGGAGGGCCACACCGCCCACGCCAGGGAAGACGAGGCCCGCGCCTACGCCCTCCGGATTCTCACCGAGGTCTACCAGGCCGTCATGGTCGACGTGCTCGCGGTCCCCGTCCTCATCGGCCGGAAGACCCCCAGTGAACGATTTGCGGGGGCCACCGCCTCGTGGACCTGCGAGGGGATGATGGGCGATGGGAAGGCACTTCAGATGGGGACCAGTCACGAGCTGGGCCAGAATTTTGCCCGGGCCTTCGGGACCATGTATTCGGCCGAAACGGGCGCGCAGGAGTTCGTCTGGCAGACCTCGTGGGGAGCCTCGACCCGCCTCATCGGGGCGCTGATCATGACCCACGGTGACGACAACGGCTTACGGCTGCCGCCCCGTCTGGCCCCGACCCAGGTGGTCGTGCTCCTCATTCCAGGCGAGCAGGACGCCGCCCGGGCGGCGGCTTCGGTCGCGGCGGACCTGAGGTCCGCCGGCGTCCGGGTGGCCCTTGATGATCGGGTCGATGTCTCCTTCGGTCGGCGGGCGGTTGAGTGGGAGCTCAAGGGCGTGCCCGCCCGGGTGGAGATCGGTCCGCGCGACGTGTTGGCCGGCCAGGTCACGCTCGTCCGGCGCGATGACGCGACCAAGCGAGCGGTGCCCTTCGTCTCGACGGTCGCCGAGGTGACCGCGACGCTTGCCGCGGCCCAAAACGCCCTGCTGCATGGGGCCAGGCAGCTCCGCGAGGCGCGGACCGTCGAGGTTCGGACCCTCGACGAGGCGGCCGAGGCTGGCCAGAGCGGATTCGCGGTTCTTCCGTGGTCCGCTGTCGGCCCTGACGGCGAACGCCGGCTAGCCGAGTTCGCGGTTACCGTCCGTTGCTTGCTGCACGCCGACGGCCGGCTGGCGGCGTCAGAGGACGAGAATGGCCTGCTCGCGGTGTGTGGCCGGGCCTACTGATCGATCGGATCCTCCGCGTCCTCCAGAGAGTTCCAGCGGGCCCCTTCGTCATAGGCCGAGTGGAAGTGCTGCTGAAGCTCGGCTGTCTGGCGGCGCCGTCGCAGGGCGAGCACCATCGCCACGATAAGGACGACGATCACACCCCCGGCCAATCCCAGAACCACCATCACGTCCCTTCGACCGTAGTCCCTGGGAGAGGAAGGCCGTGCCGCGGGTCGTTCGGACCGGCCGGGATCTGTCTGAACCGGTACAGGGAAGCCACCGCCCGTGGTCAGCGGAGGGCTATACTCGTAAGTCGTCCGCCATTGGACGGGCGTGGTTTGTGTGTGCCGTGTGCTGTGTATGGCGTGGGCGTGTTGCCCACGCTTTTGTTTGCGGCCGGAGGACGAAGAGGAGGTGAGAATGGGCCAAAGTCAGAGCTTGCGCGAACT
>JBPYFF010000312.1:0-6056 GCA_051984455.1 Acidimicrobiales bacterium
CCAGCAACTGCGGGTCGAGGGCCACGATCGCCAAACTCCTTCGTCCAGTGCGTCTGCAGGTTCACACGGTCCGGACGAGGCTCAGGACCTCTGCCGTGTGGGTCTCACACTCCACCGCCGTCCGGGCTTCCAGATTGAGACGCAGGAGCGGCTCGGTGTTGGACGGGCGCAGGTTGAACCACCAGTCGCCGAGGTCAACCGTCAAGCCGTCCATGCGGTCCTGGGTCATTCCCGGGAAAGTACCGAAGTGAGTAGCCACCCGTTCCATCACCGCCCCTTGATCGGCCACCTCGGTGTTGATCTCACCCGAGTCGACATACCGTTCGAACGGCCGGCGGAGCTCCGACAGCGGCTGATTCGCCCGGCTCAAGGTCTCGAGCACAACCAGGGCCGCGATGCATCCCGAGTCCGCCCGGTAGTTGTCCGAGAAGTAGTAGTGGCCGGAGTGCTCGCCGCCGAACACTGCTCCTGTTGACGCCATGACCGCCTTGATGAACGAGTGGCCAACACGCGTCTTGATCGCCGTGCCGCCGCGCTCCTCGATGATCTCGGGGACGGCTTTCGAGCAAATGAGGTTGTACAGGATGGTGGCGCCAGGGTGCTTTTCCAGCATGGCGGCCGCGACGATGGCGGTCGTGGTCGACCCGGACACGGGCTGACCCTGGTCGTCGACGAGGAAGCACCGATCGGCATCGCCGTCAAAGGCCAGTCCGATGTCCGCTTCCGTCTCCAGGATGCGGTATTGCAGGTCCTTGAGGTTGGCCGGCTGGATGGGATCGGCCGGGTGATTGGGGAAACTCCCGTCCAGTTCGCCGTAGAGGACGTCCAGGTACAGGGGAAGTGGTGCGAACACCGCCGGCACGACGAGCCCGCCCATCCCGTTGGCGACATCGGCGACCACCGAGAGCGGCCGCAAGGCACCCGTGTCGATGAACGACCGCACCTTCGTGGCGTAGTCCTCCAGCACGTCGGCGGTGGTGACAGAGCCCTTACCGCCTGCGGCTGGCTGGGCGCCGGCGGCAACCATCGCCTTGATCTCGGACAATCCCGACTCCTCGCCCACGGGCCCGGCGCCGGCCAGGCAGAGCTTGATGCCGTTGTAGGCGGCCGGGTTGTGCGAGGCGGTGAACATGGCACCGGGCGCGTCAAGCGACCCGGAAGCGAAGTAGAGCTCATCGGTCGACGTGAGGCCCAGGTCCACGACGTCGACTCCGGTGGCAGTGACACCTTCTGCGAACGCCCCGCTGAGCTCGACTCCCGATGGTCGCATGTCCCGCCCCACCAGAATCCGCCCCGCCTCGGCGAAGCAGGCGAAGGCCACCCCGACACTGCGGGCGATGCCGGCGTTCAGTTGATCGGGCACCGTGCCACGGATGTCGTAGGCCTTGAAGATGCCGTCGAGCGCGGACACGGAGCGTGACACTAGTTCCGAGGGACGAATCGGCAGCCGCTCAGTCCGGTGCCGGGCCCTCTTTTGTCTGTTCGGGCGCGTGTTCGTCTTCTCGGCTCACCGCGACGGAGCCGTCGCCGTTGCCGGCGGCGGGGCCGGCGCCCGGCCGGTAGCGGCTGGCGGTCCCGTAGTCGGCGGTGTGATAGTGAGCCAGGTCGAGGCCGGCCGGAAAGCCGAGCCAAACGTCCAGATCGTCGTCTGTTCGCGGCCCACCCGGACGTGATGCCGGTGCCGGGAACGCCCCCGACAGCTCATGTTCGAGCCGCAGGTAGGGGTCGCCCGTGGCAACAGAGTCGGAGTCGGCGCCCCCCCGGGACCGCCGGGAACGCTTCCGGGGACTCAGCTGCACCGGCTTGGCCCGGAAGAGCCACACCAACGCTGCGATCCCGGCCAGGCTGAGCAGCATTCCGACTTCGTCGACTCCCGTGTACCCGTAGTGGAGGCGGACGTGATGGGAGGTCGGGATCACGACCATCAAGTTGGGCGTCACGCGATAAGGGCCTTTGGCCCCCGAGACGTGCCAGTTGGGGAAGTACGACACCTTGACGAGAACCGGGACCCCTACCTTGTCGACGTCGAAGGAGACGGAATCGTCCGTCGGCTTGATGTTGGCAACGTGTACAGCCGGCAGAGGCGTCCGTGGGGGGTTGGCCTCGATCGGCGAGACCCGTTGCCACGACTTCGGCCCGGACGCGGCGTACGGGACCTCGAGCAGAGCCGGGTCGAGATACCACCGCTCCGACGGCGTCAACCAGCCCTTGCTTCCTTTGGGCACGCCTTTCATCACGACCGGCTGATCGGTGAGCGGGCTGACGATGTCAGAGCTCTTGACCTCGTAGATCTTCCAGGTGCGCTGCCTGGTGGAGCCGGTGTTGCCCGAGTAGTAGGTGACCGGCCACGGTCCCGAGGTCGCCACCAGCCTGAGGCTCGGGTCCTGGTCAGCCTGCATCTGGGTCTCCGGGGTAAGAGCCATGTAGTACTTGACACCAAGCAGCTGCAGATGCTCGACGCCCAGGCCCACGTCCGGCCCGGCCGGATAGTTGAGCCCTCGCACCGGGTTCGAGGGCCGCAGCGACAGTTCGGCTGCGTTGAGGAAGTGGTAGGGGGTCGTCGCCGACGACTCGAAGTACAGGCCCTCCATCGACCCGATGCAGCCATGCGTCCAGTAGGGAAGCAGCATCAGGGCCATCGGGGTTCCCATCTGGTCTTCTTCGCTCTCGTACTCCCACATGGCTCGCCCACAGCCCTGGGTCTGGCCGAGATCCGTCATGGTCTTGACGAGGGAGAAGTACTCGGCTCGACGGGCTTTGGTATCCGACTGGTAGCCGCTGTAGTTCCACTTGACCCAGTCGGGGATGAAGGACTTGTCGCTGCTACTGATCCCCAACCAGCTGTATTCGCCGGTCCTGTTGTTGACAGAGCCGTACGGAAGGATTCGCAAGGGGAAGCTGACCCAGACAAGGGCGGTGGTCATGGCAACGGCAGGAATCCCGATCATGGACCATCGGGCCAGTGGCGTCGGCGATCCCGCACTCAGTGATTCGATCAGGGCGGCGCCGCCCTCAGCCACCGCCACGCCGGCGAGCAGGTACAGACAGAGGAACCAGAACGGCAGGACTCTCGCGTTCCACAACCTCGCCTGCGGCGCATAGCGGAAGATGAAGGCGCTGACCAGCGTCATGATCGTCAGGAAGACCCCGACCCGCTGTCTTCGCACAATAGACACCAGGGCCCCCGTGCCGGCCAGAACGAACAACCAGACCATGTCGTGGGGAAACAGGTTGCTGGTGTACTGGGTCACCTTCTCGTAACCCATATCTGTCGCGTAGGGCAGACGCCACACAAAGGGGAGCGCCCAGAACGCGGCCAGCAATGCAGCCACGCCGAGGACGGGGGCGGTCCATCGCCACGCTCGCCGGTCACGTCGCATGACGGTGAGGACCAGGGCGCCGATGACCGCGAAGATCGTCGGCAACAGGTGGCAGAGCCCGGTCACAAGGAGAAGAAGGGTGGCCCAGCCGCGATACCGGCCGGTCTCCAGCCCCCGGGCCACCACGCCAAGGAACACGAGGGCTGTCGCCAGCGCGATGGAAAAGGCGAACTCGCCCGCGAGGGTGGACGCGATGTTGCCGCCGTAGATGGTGAAGTTCCGCGAGAAGAGGAACGGAAGGGTGGCGGCCGCCAGGCAGGCGGGGCCGGGAAAGCGCATGCGTGCCAACCGCCCGAACGCCCACGCCGCGACCGGTAGCCCGATCAATCCCGAAACGCTCACCAGCTTGAACGCCACTCCGTAGGGGAGCAGCAGGTTCACAATGACGATGAGCAGCATGGGAAGCGGGAAATAGAACACCAGCGCCGGGAACCCTGCGTACCAGTCGGGCGCCCAGCCCGTCAGACGCCAGTGAGGCAGCAGGTGGTCCCGCAGGTATGCCGGCTGCCAGACGTGGGCGCCCATGTCACCGCCGGCGGGAGTCGTGCTCGAGAAGAGCTTCGACGGCTGCAGCTGGACGAAGACGAAGACGCAGCAGAGCACGACCACCGCGAGCGTGACCACTGCCTCTGGCTCCCGCAGTCGCTCGAGCCACCGCCAGCGCTGCCTGCGGCTCGGCGGCTCCTCGGCATCAGCGCTCGCTCCCGTGACCGGGGGCGCGACATCACCGGTGCGCGTGCGATCGAGCACGCCGAGAAGGCTCATACCGCCTCTATGTTGCCCGCCCCCGAGCGGCGCCGTGTGTCACGTGCGATTTCTGTTTGTTTTCCTATTTGCCCCAGGTGAGGGTGAGGACGGTGGCGGCGTTGAAAGTGGCGTGGGCGACGATCCCCGGTCCCAACCGCCCGGTGCGCTCGGCCAGGAGAGCCAGGACCAGGCCGAAGAGTATCAGCGCGGCCAGCTGCAGCAGCTCGAAGTGGGCCAGCCCGAAGGCGACCGCCGATCCGATCGTCGCCACGACGGGGCCGAAGCGCCGGGCGAGTGACCGCAGCAGCAAGCCACGGAAGAACAGCTCTTCCACGAGGGGCGCCCCCACCGCCAGGAGCAGGAAGAGCAGGGCGATAGCCAGGGCGCCGTGCACTCCTGCCGTTGCGTGCTTGGCCGGGGTCTCGAGCCGGTGCCGCAGCCCGGGGTCCAGCTGCTCGAACGGCAGATAAAGAAGGGGCACCAGGGCGTACTGGGAGGCCAGCCCGGCAATGAGGCCAAGCGGCACATCTCTTGGCCAGTCAATACGAAACCCGAAGTCACGGCCGAGGTCACCGGTGCCTTTCGTCCGGCTGGCGAAGATCACGC
Organism: Acidimicrobiales bacterium; assembly: GCA_051984455.1. Taxonomy (GTDB): domain Bacteria; phylum Actinomycetota; class Acidimicrobiia; order Acidimicrobiales; family Palsa-688; genus JBPYFF01. The sequence goes on from JBPYFF010000312.1 coordinate 4,734, forward strand.
CTCCGAGCAACCCCGCCCACAAACCGACCAGGCCACCGATCGTGACCGCGAGCGGGACCGGATGGCCGTGGCCGGGCTGATAGTTGACGGCCGCGGCGGCGATCGCTCCGGTGATCTCCCCGATGACAAGGCCGGCCAGGAACCCACCCGCGGCCTCACCCAGGCCCCAGTGAACCGGAACGTCTGGGGGCGTGGCACCAGCCATGGGGGCGGGCGGCGATCAGCTGGCGAGAACAGACAGGCCGGGGCGGGACCCTCTGGCATCGGTGCGGCGGTCGACGCAGACCCAGCCAAGCGGTGCCCGCAGCCGGTTGGCATGGGCGGAGCAGATGGGCCAGCGGTTCCCCCCTCCGGCCGTTTGCTGGTCATCCAGCCAGACCCGCTTCTGCCCATAGTCGTAGGTGAGCCAGGCCGCGACCTCTCCACCGCACGCCGGGCGGGCACATTGCCGGCTTTCGCTCACAGAGGGGAAGGAAAATCCCGGGGACGGCGACGCCCCGCCCAGAGGGGTCTGACCGGGCTTATTCGCCTGCTGCGACCCAAGTGGCTTTCCTTTCGCCTGAGCACGGGCATTACCGTATCTGTCCGGCGGGGGTGTCCCGAGGGATATGTCAGACCCGAGCGAGGCCCGATACGAAGCCATTGCCGCCTACCATGTCCACATGAGTCGCCAGCCGGGAGATATGCGGCCCGGAGGCCAGCCCGAACGTCGCCCCTCGGGCGGGTTGAGCCCGGACCGCAACTGGCGCTGGGTTGCGATCGTGCTCGGGGCGCTGATCGTCATCGCCTTCATCCTGTCGGGTCCGTTCTCCGGCGGCACCACCAGCCAGCAGTCCTACAGCGATTTCACCACTGCCCTGCACAGCGGACAGGTCAAGAGTGCGACGGTCAACAATGACACCGGTCACATCACCTACACCGACCAGTCGGGCAAGAAATACACCGTTGCCGGCCCCAAGCCGCTGACCGACAGCACCGTCAATGACCTGCGGGCAAAGGTCCCCGACCTGAAGTTTGTCAATTCGAGCAGCAACTTCCTGGCCTCACTGTTGCCCTTCCTGCTGTATGGCTTGCTCATCATTGGGTTCTTCTTATGGATGAGCAGACGGGCCCAGGGCCAGATGACCGGGATCATGTCGATCGGCCGGTCTAAAGCCAAGGTCTATACGACCGAGCGCCCGCGCACCACGTTCGCCGACGTGGCCGGCTACAACGGCGTCAAGCTGGAGATCGAGGAGGTCGTCGACTTCCTGCGGTCGGCCAACCGGTTCAAGGAGATCGGCGCCCGGATTCCCAAAGGAGTGTTGCTGGTCGGACCTCCCG
>JBPYFF010000313.1:0-3771 GCA_051984455.1 Acidimicrobiales bacterium
CTGCTCCACGACACCGACAGGTACTCGCCCCCGGGGTCCTGCCGGCGGGCGCTTGACGCCCTGGGGCCGATCTCGTCCGAGCTCGATGAGCGGGGCCTTACCGCAGTGACATTGGATCAGCTGGTCGGCGCAGGAGGTTCATCCGGGTGACCACTCATCGAGCGCTCTTTCTCTCCGGATCATTTGGAAAGGGCCACGACACACTGGCCGAAGCCTGCTCGGTGGCATTGGCCCCTCGCGGGGTCGAGAGCCGAACCATCGATTGCATGGCGATGCTGGGCCAGCACGGTCCCCGCGCCGTGGGCGACTGGATCTTCCGCCGGGTGCTCGCCATTCCACCGGTGTACGACGCCTTTCACTTCTCGCAGCTGCGGGGCGACGGGTGGCTGGGCCGGGCCGCCGACCGCACCGCTATCAACTTCATGTATCCGCACGTGTGCAAGGTGATGGACGCCTTTCGGCCCGACCTGGTCGTCTCGGTCTTTGCGACCGGCGCGGGCGCAAGCGTTCGGCTCAAGGCCGATTATCCCGACATTGCCACGGCCGTCTTCATGACCGACTCCTTCGCCCATCGCATGTGGGTCCACGAGGGCATCGACGTGTTCCTCGTGACGTCGGAAGTGGCGGCGGCGTCGGTACGCCGCTACTGGCCACAGGCCAACGTGGCGGTGGTAAACGCCCCGGTGCGTCCTGCCTTTTATCAGGTGCCGGCCCAATCGGTCGTCCGGGCCGAGCTGGGGGTACCGGCCGGCGCGTCATGCGTTCTGCTCATGTCGGGCGCATGGGGGCTCGGACCGCTGGATGAAGTGGCTCGCGCCCTGGCGCACGCCGGCTTCTGGGTCCTGGCGGTGGGCGGCGTCAATGAGCGCCTCTCTCGCCGGCTCGCCGCGGTTGCGGCCGACGATCCCCGGATCCTCGTGTTCGGTTATACCGACCGTATCGCGGAGTTGATGGCCGCGAGCGATGTCATTGTCACGAGCTCGGGAGATACCTGCCGCGAGGCCCGGGTGATCGGCCGCGGGCTGATCCTGCTCGACGTCATTCCCGGCCATGGCAGGGAGAACCTGATGCACGAGCTCGAGCTGGGGGCGGCTGCGGTTTGCTCCGCCACACCCGACTCCGTCCTCGGAGCCGTGCAGACCTACCTCGCCGAACCGCCGGCAACCCACGTGACGACCCACGATCCGGAGACCGCAGCCGCGTGGGATGACGAGTTCCTCGCCACGCTGTCCCGCGCCGGCATCAAACTCGAATCGGGCTAAAGCACCACTTCCACCACTACGCCCAGATCGCGCTCCAGGTAGGCGATCTCATTGTCGGTCGCGAAGTTCTTTCCCTGGACGTTGACGAGATCGACCTGGTCGGTCAGCGGATACGGCCCCCAGTGCCAGGTCCCGAGAGCAAGATTGACTCCGGCACTGCCGTCACAGATGAAGGCGTGGATGTGGGGCAGGTGGTCGCGAGTGGTGAAGTCGTAGTCCTTGGCCGCCACGACCACGAGCGTGGGCTTGCCGGCGAGTGCGACCAGGGCCTGGGTCGCCCGATGATGACGGTTGAGGTGGTCGCAGCGCAGCGGTCTCCGCTCGTAGTGGAGCACGTTGAGATGGAACTCCTCATCGCCTCGCAACTCCATCACCATGTCGCCACTGGCGATGACCTGGCCAAAGGGTTGGAACGCCTCGGCCGTGAGGGGCTCGGCCTGCACAGTATGAGTCATCAAGGTTGCCACGCGGGTTAGTCTGATCCTTCGCCGCCGCCCGGTCCAAGCCATCGGGCGAGGAAGGGGTAGGCCTGTTCGCCGTGCCATCGATGGCCACCCTCGAACGCATCAAGCTGGATCCCGTCGGCCTCCCCCATCGCGTCGTAGACCCGGCCCAGTTGCTCACACACTTCGATCGCGGCAGCGGCAGGGAAGATGTTGTCCTCGCTCCCGGTTTCCACCAGCAATGGCCGTGGCGCCACCAGCGCGCCCAGCTCGAGGTGGTCAAGGGTGGAAACGACACCCGGTAACGTCTGCGATCCGCACATGTTCCAGGGGATGGATGCGCAGGCGGACCAGCGATTGAGATAGCCACTGACGACGGTCGCCTTGACCCGCCGGTCCCAGGCGGCGAGGAACAGCGCGCAGGTCCCGCCTTGCGACAGTCCGACCACGCCCATCCGGCGGCGATCCACGAGCGGATGGGCGGCCAGCAGGTCGAGACCACGAGCCAGGTCCCAGAGATCGAGTGCCAGCAGTCGATAACCCAGCAGGGTCGCGTGCACGTGCGAAAGGTCGCAGTGGTAGAGGTTGGGCGGGTTCCAGTCGGCTCGCTCACCGAAGGTGCGCAGGTCCGGGGCGAGGACGATATACCCGCGCTCGGCCAGCCGGTGGGCGTAGTCATTACCGGTCGTGCCGTCTTCTCCCGGCACCACGCCACACACCTCGTCTTTTCCCGGACCGTGCCCGTGCTGGGCGAGGATGGCGGGGCCGGGACGGTTGCGGGAATGAGGCACGAGGAGATAGGCCGGCACCGACATGTGCTCTTCGCTGTCGAACACGATCAGGTCACGGCGGTAGCTGCCGCAGTCCTGCGAGGACCGGACCTCGACTCGAAGCGGTACGGGCGCCGGCAGTGGTCCGAGGAGGCTCCGCAACCGCCGGCCGGCTCGACGTCGCCAGTCCACCAGCTGCTCGGGCGCATCGATGGGACAGGGATCGACGGGGTGGGCGACCGCCGCGGCCAGTTGCCGCTCGAACCAGCGCCAGGGCGAGAAGTTGCGCCCGGGGGGAGAGACGGCGAGGATGCCCGACTCGGGAAAGTCGAAGGTCACTCCCCCTCGCCCAGCGCCCAGGCCAGACCGCCGGCCAGATGTTTCAGATACACGGGGACCTCCCACGCGCCCGGGAAGTGGCCGAGCGAGGTCGAGAACACTCGTCCCGCGCCCTCGTTGAAGCACCATGAGAGCGGATAGCCGAAGGGCGGCTGCCTGGCACCAGGCGCATCCTGATCGAGCTCGTCCGCCCGGGCCCTCAGCAAGATGCGGGCGTCGGGCCGCAGGTCGCGGAACATGTAGACCTCGTCCCGCCAGCGCCAGCTCGAGCCCAGGTGGCGGGTGGCGGGGTGATCGGCGTCGACGACATCCACCGTCACCTCCTGCGTCCAGGGATGGCCGTCGAAACGGGCGCCCACCAGCTGGCCGTACTCATCCCAGTAGTAACAGGAATCGGTCGCGGCATGAATGGCGACCAGCGCGGTCCGGCCGGTTCGCACCCCGTCCAGCAATACCGCTCGCTGGAGGTCCGACCACGGTGTCTCACCGATAGTGAACAACGCGACGACGCGGGCTGCGGCCAGATCGGCCGCATTGAGCTGCCTGACATCGGCAACCCGGCGAGCCGTCAGCCCGGCTAGGTCGGCCAGCTCGGAGACCGCCACCGCCGATTGGTCGAGGACCCCGTGCACACCCGCGGGACCATCCTGATAGGGCGCGACCTGCGTCACATACAAAAGGGTGGACATTCGCGAGATGCTATCTCTGACTCTCGTGTCATAGTCTGGCCGGAATGCCAGGGGGGTCGGGCGAAAACACCCGCGTCCCGAGAGTCCTCTTTTACGGAAGCGGCACCACCATGGTGGCGGTCTGCTTCGCCAACGGCCTCCAGGGCGGCCGCGCCGCCACCCTCTCACAGGCAACCGAGAGCCTGAAGCACTCCTTTCACGTCCCTGACGTCGCCCTGGGGGCGTTGACGTTCACCATGGCAACAGCGGGCGCGTTTGCCGCCCTCGG
>JBPYFF010000314.1:0-5940 GCA_051984455.1 Acidimicrobiales bacterium
GTCTTCCGGCCGAACCGGAGCGCGCGTCACCGGCCGGCCGGTGGCGTTACGGATGGCGGCAAGGATGGCGGCGCTCGACGAGATGGTCGGTGGTTCGCCCACTCCTTTGGCGCCGAAAGGCGCGCCCGGCTCAGGCTCCTCCACCAAAACGGCCACCACATCGGGCATGTCGAGCGCGGTAGGTATCAGGTAGTCGGTGAAGGACGGGTTGCGGATGCGGCCCTGGTCGAGCAACAACTCCTCCATGGTGGCCAGTCCCACCCCCTGGGCAATCCCGCCCTCTATCTGCCCGACGACGTGCAGAGGATTGAGGGCCCGGCCCACGTCCTGGGCGGTGGCAATCTGAACAACGCGAATCAGACCAAGGTCGGGATCGACATCCACGACCGCTCGATGAGCCGCACAGACGAACGAGACGTGCGCGTTCCCCTGGCCGTTGTGGTCAAGCGGATGGGTCAGCCGGTGCTCGGACTCCGCCTCCTCCTCGAACCGCACACCCGGTGCCGCCTCCTCCACGGCCACGTCGACACCCGGGCCCACGACTCGGCCCTCCATCACCGTGAGCCCGTCCCGCGGCACGCCCCTCGAGCGGGCGACATGCTCAAGCAGACGGTCTCGGACTGCCCGGCAGGCGGCCTCAATGGCACCGCCCGACATCCACGTCTGCCGGCTGGCCGATGTCGATCCGGCCGAACCGGTGGAGGTGTCCGGTCCGGCGAGCGACACGTTGTCAACCGTGAGCACGGTTCGGGCAATCTGCTGAGCCAGGGTGACGAACCCCTGGCCGACCTCGGCCGCAGCGCACTTCAACGTGACCCAACCGTCCTCCAGGATGCAAGTGGCCGAAGCGGTGTCGCGGAAACCCTCGGCATACATGAGGTTCTTGTAGCCGACGGCGACGCCAAGGCCCCGCCGAATGTTGACGACGTCCGCTGTCCGGCCCGCTCCGCCCGGCCACGCCATCGGTTCGGCCCCGATGGGCTCGGGCAAGGGGAGGGCCGCCATTTTCCTTATGACTCCCGCAACCGGCAGGGTTCCCTCGATGGCCTGACCCGTGATCATCCTGTCGCCATGACCGAGGGCGTTGCGGAGCCGGACCTCCACTGGGTCGAGCCCACACGCTTCCGCCACCTTGTCCATCTGGGCCTCGTGCCCGAAGCAGACCTGAACGGCACCAAAGCCTCGCATGGCACCGCAGGGCGGGTTGTTGGTTCGAACCGCCCACCCGTCGATAAACGCATTCGGCACCCGGTAGGGGCCGGTGGAGAAGCACACCGCATTCGCCAGCACGTGGTACGAGGTCGATGCGTACGCGCCACCGTCGAGCAGTATTCGGGCCTCGACCTTGACAAGGCAGCCATCGGTATCGGCGGTGTGGCGATACCACAAGCGGGCCGGATGCCGGTGTACGTGGCCGAGAAAGGACTCCTCTCTCGAGTACACCATCTTCACCGGGCGGCCGGTTCGCAGCGCCAGCAAGCAGGCGTGAACCTGGAGGCTGACGTCCTCACGAGCGCCGAACGCACCGCCGACCCCGCCGAGAAAGAGGCGGACCTGCGAGCACGGGAGGCCGAGGCAGGCCGCTACCTGATCGCGATCGCTGTGCAGCCACTGAGTCGAGATGTAGAGGTCGACACCCCCGTCGCCGGCCGGTATGGCGAGACCCGCCTCAGGCCCCATGAACGCCTGGTCCTGCATCCCCACCTGGTAGGTCCCTTCCACCACGACGGGACCGGTCGCATCGGGGTCCCCGGTTCGGATCACCAGATGACGGATGACGTTTCCCATGGGATGCAGGGGGGTACCGGTGATCGCCGCCTCCGGATCGATGGTCGCATCGGTGGGCTCGTAGTCGATCACCACCGCCTCGGCCGCCCGCCGTGCCGTCTCCGGATGCTCGGCCGCGACCGCCGCGACTGGCTCGCCGAAGTACCTCACGACATCGCGTGCGAACACCGGCTGATCCTGCTGGTCGAGGCCGTAGCAGGCCCGACCGGGGACGTCGTCGGCAGTCAGCACCGCGATGACGCCAGGGATGGCCAGGGCAGGGGTGACGTCCACCCGCCGAATCCGCGCCCGCGAGTGAGTGGCGCGGACGGTCCGACCCCACAGCATGCCGTCTGCCCACATGTCGCCGGTGAAGGCGAACTCTCCTCTTACCTTCGGGATGCCGTCCGGCCGGGCCGCGTTGTCACCGACCCGTCCGCCCGTGCGGGGCCGTACCGCAGTGTCAGTCACCGTGTTCGTCACCGGCTGCCGCCACCACCGCGGCCAGGATCCGTCCATAACCGGTGCACCGGCAGAGGTTGCCCGAGATCGCTTCCCGGATCTCGAGGTCGGTCGGCGCCGGCGAGTGAGCAATGAGGTCGGCCACTGCGACCACCAGACCGGGAGTGCAGAAGCCGCACTGCACCGCCCCTTCATTGAGGAACGCGTCCTGCACCACCGCGGTGTCAAGGCCTTCGAGCGTCGTGATGCTGCGGCCGGCGGCGGCCGCCGCCAGGACGAGGCAGGCACACACCAGGGTGTCGTCGATCAGCACCGAGCACGACCCGCATTCGCCTTGCTCGCAACCGGCCTTGGCGGCCGGAAGGCCGAGTCGTTCTCGCAACACGTACAACAACGATTCGCCCGGCCACGCGTCCTCGACCAGGTGGGCCACACCGTTGACGCTAAGGGTGTAGCTGGTGTTATTCACCGAACAGGCGGGCCGCGGCCCGCTCCGCCATCACCGCGATCGCGTGGCGACGGTAGGCGGCACTCGAGCGGTGATCATCGATTGGTTGGGCGGCGGCGGCGACCATGCGCCCGAACTGGCCGAACCGGCCGGCCCGGCCCTCCGGGAGGCGCAACGAAGTCCAGTCCACCCTTGACGCCAGCCAGGCCTCGGCTTCGGGCGCGCGCAGCGGGACTGGGCCGACCGACCCGAGCCCACAGCGAACCGATCGTCCCCCAGCATCGGCGATCAGGGCCAGGCTGGCGATGGCGATGACCATCGCGTTGCGGACACCAACTTTCAGGTACTCCTGGCCGCCTCGAAGAACGGGCACCTCCACCGCGACGATGACCTCGCCCGGCTGCAGAGAAGTCCGTTTCGGTCCGACGATCAACTCCTGCAGGGCGACGTGCCGGCGGCCGGTTGCGCCGGCTACCTCGACGACCGCGTCGAGCGCGACCAGGACTGGCAACGTGTCGCCCGCGGGCGAGGCGGTCCCAATGTTCCCTCCCACCGTGCCGGCATTGCGGATCTGGGGCGAGCCGACCGTTCGAGCCGCCATCGCCAGGCCCGGGACGAGTGCGGCCAAATCCGGTGACATCAGCTGCCGGTAGCTGACACCGGCTCCCAGCCGCAGCCGGCCACGGGCGACGGACCACTCTTGAAGTTCTGCGATGCGATCGAGGGCGACGACGGCATCCGGCCGGCGCGAGCCGGCGTTGACCTCGACCATGAAGTCCGTCCCGCCCGCGAGGAGCTGGCTGTCCGGGTGGCGGGACAGGGCGAGGACCGCCTCGTCGATGGTCCCGGGGACGAGCACGGGCACCCGTGTCGCTCCTAGCCTTGGGGCCGCTGAAGCTGCACGGACACGCGGGTGGCTCCTGCCTCGAACGCCCGCCGAACGACCGCTTCGAGCGTCGCCAGGACCTCGCCGTCGGGGCCAGCGACGCTGGTGCCGAAAGGCCCGAAGTCGACGTCGAGGCCGCTCGCCTTCGCGGCCTCGAGCGCGGCCCTGACGTGAGGGCCGGGTGCTCCTTGCACGAACGGCTCGACGGTGTACTCGAGAGTCAGCGCCATGAAGCCGGGCGAGGACTAGCCGGCCGGCCCGCGGCCCGAGACGCTGTCGTCAGTCCTCATGTTCCTCCTCTGCCGGCGTCGTTTTTCTCCCGGCACTGGGCGAGACTACCGAGGTGCTCATCGTTGGGGGAACTGTCGTCGACGTCGACGGCAGCCGTCGGGCGGACCTTCGGGTCGGCGCCGACGGCCGGATCGCCGACGTGGGGCCCGGGCTTGGACCCGGGCTGGATCCGGGTCGGGGCCCTCGGGAAACCGTGTACGACGCCACCCAAAGTCTTGTCGTGCCGGGGGGGATCGACGCTCACACCCATTTCCGCCTTCCCGTCGGCCACGTCAGGGTCTCGGACGACTTCGAGTCGGGGACACGGGCCGGGGCCGTCGGCGGGACGACGACCGTCATCGATTACGTGACCGCCTACCGGGGCCAGGACCCGATGGCCGCGCTGGCGACGTGGAAGGCGTGGGCGGAACCGGCCGCCATCGACGTGGGTCTGCACATGACGTTCACCGAGGCGGTACCAGAGGGAGTCATGGCCCGTTGCATCGACGCGGGAGTCACCTCCTTCAAGCTCTACATGGCCTATCCCCAACTGCTGCAGGTCGATGACGGTGTCATCGTCGACATCATGCGGGCAGCCCGCCGGCAGGGAGGCCTGGTCACGCTCCATTGTGAGAACGGTGGCGCGATCGAGGCCCTGCGCCGCCAGGCCCTGGCCGAGGGTCGAACCGGGATCATCGAGCACGCCAAGACCCGTCCGGCCGTCCTGGAGGGCGAAGCGACGGTCAGGGCCGCCGCCCTGGCGGAAGTGGCCGGCGCGTCCGTCTATGTGGTCCACGTTTCATCCGCCCCCGCCCTGGCTGCCATCCGTCAAGCCAGGGAACGCGGCGTGGATGTTCAGGCCGAAACCTGTCCTCAATACCTCTACCTCGACACCGACCGAATGCTCGGCGAGGATGGCATCGACTACCTCTGCACTCCGCCCCTCCGCGACCCCTGGCACAGGGAGGAGCTGTGGCAGGGTCTGGCCGACGGGGCCGTGCAGACGGTTGCGACCGATCACTGCCCGTTCTGGACGAAAGATCGGCGGGGCGGCATTTCCGGGCGGCCGGAAGGCTTTGCCGATTTCACCGACGTCCCGGGCGGATTGCCAGGGGTGGAAACCCGACTGGCGCTGGTCTGGCAGGGCGTCAGGGCGGGACGCATCACGGCCGAGGACTGGGTGAGGCTGTGTGCCGAGGCACCTGCTCGCACCTTTGGTCTGTGGCCGGCCAAGGGGTCGCTGCGGCCCGGTGCGGACGCCGACGTCGTCGTCTGGGACCCAAAACGGCGGCAGCGACTCGACGCCGGCTCGCTTGACATGGCCGTCGACCATTCGCCCTACGCCGACAGGATCTCAGAGGGATGGCCCCGGCTCGTCCTCTGCCGGGGTCGGGTGATCGCCGAGGACGGAAACTTCGTCGGAGAGGCCGGGTGGGGCCGGTATCTCTACCGCTCGCCGTTCGCCAGCGCGTTCAAGTAGTCAATGTACGTCAGACAAAATCATGAAATTGCAGGTCAGAGCCCTAAACGCAGGTGTTGGGTAGCCAGGTGAGTAGCCACGGGCAGTGCTTTGACATTAGAAGTACACGCGTGTAACCCTGGCAGTGACAACCCAACCCTCTGGGCCGATGCGCGACGGGCTCGTGCTGTTATACGTCGACGGGGACGGCACCTGAGGGTCAACGAAGATAGGAGTGCCGCCCCCGATGCCCAAGTTGTCCCCCGAACTCCGAGAGCACGCGCGCCGGAAGCTCTGGTCAATGGCCGACGCCGCGGCCACTCTCTCCATCAGCAGGATGCACCTCTACGAGATGGTGAACACCGGCCAGATTGCCACCGTCAAGATCGGCCGCCGCCGCTTTGTCACTGACGCCGAGCTTGAACGCTACGTCGCCAGCCTCGAGGTGAAGCCATGACCCACATACTCCGACACGACGACCCACGGTCAGCCAGAGAACAGGTCGACGACTACCTACGGTCGATTGGCTGCACGTGCCCCGACGGCGACGCCACCTTTGAGGCGTGGCGAGACGGTGACGGAATGCTTCACGTGAGGGTGCATCACGTCGCCAGTTGCAAGGCGGTGAAGCCATGACCGCCGACGATC
>JBPYFF010000315.1:0-5542 GCA_051984455.1 Acidimicrobiales bacterium
CGGTAGGAGATGTCTAGCAGGACCGGGTCAGACGCCGGCAGTCACTCGAGGTCAGTCGGCCGGAGGGGTCAGTCGGGCGCAGGGTTCACTCGGCCGGAGGGGGTCACTCGACCGGAAGGCCGAGGCCCCGGGAGATGACGACCCGCTGGATCTCGCTCGTGCCCTCGCCGATCTCGAGGATCTTGGCGTCCCGGTAGAACCGGCTCACGGGCGTCTCATCCATGTAGCCATAGCCGCCGTAGATCTGGGTCGCCTCCCGCGTCGCCGTGACCGCCGCCTCAGTGGAATAGAGCTTGGCCATGGCGGCCGCTTGCTTGAAGGGCCTCCCGTGATCTTTGAGAAAGGCCGCCTTGTAGGTCAGATTGCGGGCGTTTTCGAGCGCGAGAGCCATGTCGGCGCACTTGAAGGCCACCGCCTGGTAGCGACCGATGGGCCCGCCGAACGCCTGGCGCTCCTTCGCATAGGCCACGCTGTGCTCCAGGCACGCCTCGGCCAGGCCGACTGCGAGCGCCGAGATCGCGATCCGCCCTTCGTCGAGCATGGCGAGGAACTGAGCGAATCCCCGGCCCTGTTGCCCCAGCAGGTTGGCGGTGGGTACCCGGCAGCCGTCCAGCCGCAATCCGTGGGTGTCCGAAGCATGCCATCCCATCTTCCGGTAGGGGGGCTCGATCACCAAACCGGGTGTCCCGGCCGGGACGACGATGGCCGATATCCCGGCCGGCGATCCGGTACGGGCGGTGATCGTGATGATCGACGTGATGGGCGTCCCGGAGTTGGTGATGAACGCCTTGGCGCCGTCAATGACCCACTCGTCGCTGGCCGGGTCGAGCACGGCCCTGGTTTTGGTAGCGCCCGCATCGCTGCCCGCTTCCGGTTCGGTGAGCCCGAACGCCCCCAAAGCCTGTCCGCTGCACAAATCGGGCAGCCACTCCTGGCGCTGGTCTTCGGTGCCGAACGTGAAGATCGGGTTTGCCCCGAGGCCGACCGCGGCTTCGAGGGTGATCGCCATGGAACTGTCGATCCGGGCCAGCTCCTCGATGGCGAGGCACAGCGTCGTGAAATCGGCGCCCGAGCCCCCGTACTCCTCGGGAAAAGGCAGACCGAACAGCCCCAGCTTGCCCATGGCGAGCACCACATCGACGGGAAAGGTGTGCTCCCTGTCCCACTGCTCGGTGTGGGGTGCGATCTCCGCCGTGGCGAAGTCACGCACGACCTTGCGGAACGACTCCTGGTCGTCGGATAGCTCGAAGTCCACGGATCCGATGGTACGACGGGCTGGCGCGATGATCAGCCGGGCCGGGCTGGCCGGATGTGGACGACGTCCGCGGCCGTCACCTCGACCGCGTCGGCCCCGCCTGACGGCCGAACCAGAAGGTGGCCCCGATCATTGATGGCCTCGGCCAAACCGGTGAAGGTTCGGCCGGGCAGGTCGACGCGAACCTCCCGGCCGATGGTGACACACCGCTCTCGATACGTCCTCGCCACGTCGTCCCACCGCCCGTACCACCCTTCGAGGTCGATCAACAAGGCTTCCAGCAGTTGGCCCCGGTCGATCGCCCGGCCAGCCTCATCGTTCACCGCCGCCGCTCCCGCCGGGGCGGACGTGACGTTGACCCCGAGGCCCACGACCACGGCGTCGCCCTCCGCTTCCGCCAGGATGCCGGCCAGTTTTCGGTCCCCCAGCAGCAGGTCGTTGGGCCACTTCAACTGAGCCGCCAGCCCCGCCACCGACCCGACCGCCGACAGCAGCGATAGCCCCACCGCCGACGTGAGGAGGTGACGACGCTCGGCCGGCAGGTCCGAAGGCCGCAGCAGAATGGACGCCAGCAGTGACGCTCCCGGGGCAGCCGTCCATGTGCGGCCCAGCCGTCCCCGTCCCGCCCGCTGGTAGTCCGCGAGCGCCACCACCCCTTCCCCTGCGCCCGCTTTGGCCTCAGCCAGCAGATAGGTGTTGGTCGAGTCGATGGCCTCGAACTCCCGCAGGTCGGTGAACCGGGTGGTGGCTTCCAGGCGGCGGCGCGTTCGCTTGTCGATGATCACGCCTGACAGACTGCCTGGCTGTGCTGACGAAAGTCCTGATTGCCAACCGCGGCGAGATCGCGGTCCGGGTCATCCGGACCTGCCGGGAGCTGGGAATCACCACGGTTGCGGTGTATTCCGAGCTCGATCGGGACGCCCTTCATGTCCGGCTGGCCGACGAGGCCTACGCCCTCGGTGGGCAAACGCCGGCAGAAAGTTATCTGAACACCGCCAAGATCCTGGAGGTCATACGCAAGTCGAGCCCCGACGGAGTTCACCCCGGCTACGGCTTCTTTTCGGAAAATGCCGACTTCGCTCGCGCCATCATCGGCGAAGGGGTGACGTTCATCGGCCCCCCGCCCGAGGCGATCGAGGTCATGGGGGACAAGATCAGTTCGCGCCTGGCGGCGGCCAAAGCAGACGTCGCCGGTGTCCCCGGTACAGCGTCCGTCATCGCATCGGTCGACGAGGTGATCCAGTTCGGGGAGGAGCACGGGTGGCCGGTGGCGATCAAGGCCGCCTACGGCGGGGGCGGGCGGGGCATGCGAGTCGTGCCCGGGCCGGAGCAAGCCGCGGCCGCACTTGAATCGGCTCAACGCGAGGCAGAAAAAGCGTTCGGCCGGCCCGACAGTTACCTGGAGAAGTATCTGCGCTGGCCGCGGCACGTCGAAGTCCAGGTGTTCGCGGATATGCAAGGCAATTGCCTTTATCTCGGCACACGCGACTGCTCGGCCCAGCGACGACACCAGAAGTTGATCGAGGAGGCCCCCGCCCCCTCTGTCGCGGCCGAGATCCAGGCCCGTATGGGCGAAGCGGCCGTCAACGTGGCCAGGGCGTGCGGGTACGTCAACGCCGGCACGGTGGAGTTCCTCTACCAGGACGGTGACTTCTATTTCCTCGAGATGAACACCCGTCTCCAGGTCGAGCACCCGGTCACCGAGCTGGTAACAGGACTGGACCTCGTCGCCCTCCAGCTGCACATTGCCTCGGGGCAGCCCATTCCGTTCACCCAGCCGCAGGTCGAGAGACGTGGGCATGCCATCGAGGGCCGAATCAACGCCGAGGACCCCGCCAAAGGGCGCTTCCTCCCGTCACCTGGCACGATCACCCGCTTCCGGCGAGCGGACGGCTTTGGCGTCAGGACCGATGCCGGCTACGAAGAGGGCGACACGGTCAGCCAGTTCTACGACAACCTCATCGCCAAGCTGATCGTTTGGGGCGGGGATCGGGAAGAGGCCCGGCACCGCATGCTCCGGGCCCTCGGGGAAACCGAGATCGCCGGGGTCGCCACAACCATCCCGGCCGACATCGCCATTCTCGAGCACCCGGACTTCGTGGCCGTCCAGCACTCCACCAAGTGGGTGGAGGAACGGCTCGACCTCTCGACCGCGTCCGGGCCTCCTCCACTGCCACCGCCGCCGGTCGCGGAGGGCGAGCCGCCCAGGGTCGAACGTGATGTCGACGTCGAGGTGAACGGGCGCCGTTACCAGGTCAAGTTGTGGGTGCCCGATGTTGCACCCAGCACCGTTGCAGCCAAGCCGGCCAGCCGTCCCCGGCCGAGCCCGGGGGCCCATCACGGCGGCGGGGCGGCCGGGAGTGGCGATGTCACCGTTCCCATGCAGGGCACCATCGTCAAGGTGTTGGTCAAGGTCGGGGATTCCGTCGAAGTCAGTCAGCCCATCTGCGTCCTCGAGGCCATGAAGATGGAAAACCACATCACCGCCGAGTCGGCGGGCGTCGTCGAAGAGATCCGCGTCAAGCCGGGCGACACGGTCGGTGCGGGCGACGTCGTCGCCGTTATTGCTTGACGAGCAGCCGGTCTTTCACTCGCCCGTTGATGGCTGCGTCGATGGCTGTCCATGCCATCGCGGTTGCCCCATCGGTCACAGCCTGGTCTGCTACCGGCGTGATGCAGTAGGCGGCGAACTCCGGCTGATGGTTCACCGCGGGGAGACTGTTGAGACCGAGCATGGGATGAATCGTCGGTATGGCCAGTGAGACGTTCGCCATGTCGGTAGAACCGGCATGCCGCTCCTGCTGGTCGGCAGGAATATCGGGAAAGATGCGGCCGAGCTCCTCCGCATTTCTCCGGTAGAGGCCCACCAGTTCGCCGTCGGTCAGCATCTCGGAATACACCGGGCTCTGCGGCGCAATGTCGAATGTGCATCCCGTTGCCATCGCCCCCGCTTCGAAGCACCGGTACACCCGTGGCTCGAGCTCTTCGAGTTCCGCCACCGTCTTGGCCCGGATGTACCACTTCGAGGACGTGTGAGCGGGCACGATGTTCGGTGCCTCCCCACCCTTGGTCACGATCCCGTGGATCCGGTCGGTCGGCCGGATGTGCTGGCGAAGCAACCCCACCGCTGTTTGGGCGATGGTGATGGCGTCGGCCGCGTTGATCCCTTGCTCGGGATACGCCGACGCATGGGCGGCCTTACCGTGGTAGTGAACATCGAGATGGGACACGGCCAGGCACCGCATGCTGTCCTGCTCCACCGGTGAGGGGTGCACCATCATGGCCGCGTGGACGCCGTCGAAGGCGCCGCGCTGGAGCATCAGGATCTTGCCGCCCCCGCCTTCTTCGGCCGGCGTGCCGAAGACGGAGACCCGGATGCCAAGCTCGTCGGCCAGTTCGGCCAGGGCCAGGCCGGCGCCCACCGCGGCCGCCGCGATCACGTTGTGCCCGCAGGCATGACCGATATCCGGCAAGGCGTCGTATTCCGCGCAGATCCCGATATGCAGCGGGCCCCGGCCGGCTCGCGCCACGAACGCGGTCGGGAGGTCGCAGATTCCCATCTCGACGTCCAGGCCCCGGCCGGCAAGCACGTCGGCCACCCACTCCGATGACCTGACCTCCTCGAAGGCCAGCTCGGGGTTGTCGTGCAAACGGTGGGAAAGGCCGATGAGCTGATCCCGCGCGCCGTCTATGACCTTGCGGGCCGCCAGCTTGCGGTCATCAACTGATTCACTCTGCGGCATCGGCCAGTGCCTCCGACAGTGAGGGGTGGACAAGAACACTCTCGACGATGTCGGTCACCTTCAGGTTGCACGTCACCGCCAGTGCGATCACAGCAATGAGCTCGGCCGCATGGCGCCCGACAATCGACCCGCCCAGCACGACGCCGGTCGCGGGATCGGACAGGATCTTCACGAAGCCTTGCGTCTGATCGTTGATCAACGCCTTCGGGCTGGCGGAGAAGGGCACCTTGGTGACCCGGATCTTCCTGCCGGTGGCGAAGGCCTCCGCTTCCGCCAAGCCGACATCGGCGATCTCCGGGTCGGTGAAGATGGCTGAGGCCGCCTTGTCGTAATCAAGGTGACGGTGCTCCCGGGTGTGGAGGCCCATCACGTGCTCGGCGATCTTTCTTCCCTGCATGGCCGCGACGGATGAAAGGGGCAGCTTGCCTGAGAGGTCACCGGCGGCGTAGATGTGCGGCAGGTTCGACTGGCAATGGTGGTTGATGGGCACGTACCCGCCCTCGTCCACGTGCACACCGGCGTGCTCCAGCCCGAGCCCGTCGGA
>JBPYFF010000316.1:0-3885 GCA_051984455.1 Acidimicrobiales bacterium
CCAGATCGGACTGCGGGTCATCCAACCAGCGCCCATTGACCTCATACTGGAGGTGCCGGGCCCGGACCACCGCGAGAGTGGTCGCGCCGTTGAGCTCCTGGCAGCCGGTCTGGGTGATCCGCAGCGCCGAGAAGGTATCT
This sequence comes from Acidimicrobiales bacterium, assembly GCA_051984455.1. GTDB lineage: Bacteria > Actinomycetota > Acidimicrobiia > Acidimicrobiales > Palsa-688 > JBPYFF01. Next base: position 141 of record JBPYFF010000316.1, read on the forward strand.
CTCAGTGGCGTGGGGAAGTTCATCTTGATCCCGCCGATAGCATTGACGGTTCGCTGAAAGCCATCGAAGTTGACGTTGATGTAGTGGTTGATCGGAATACCCAGGTCATTGGTGATGGCGGTGATCAGGTTGTTCGGTCCGTCATTGAGGGCACCGTCGATTTTCCCGACCGAGCCGGCCATGCTGTGGGGCGGCAACGGGACGAACAGGTCCCTGGGGATCGACAGCAACGACGCCGAGCCCGTGGCCGGATCCAGGTGCAAGATCATGGTCACGTCGCTGCGCGCCCCGGGAACGTCGGCCGCCGAGCCGAACTGCCCTGCTTCGCTCGGGTCGAGGCCGGTCCGGGTGTTGGAGCCGACCAGCAGGATGTTCATGGGCGGGAGGCCGGCACCAGCGGGTCCAGGAACGACCTGCGCCAAGCTCGGAAGTTTGATGGTCTTCAGTTGCGACACCCGGTAGCGGACGTAGCCGTACACGACCGCAGCCGATATCAAACACATGGCGACCACCACGTTGGTGGCCACCAGCACCCGGCGAGGCCAGCGACGAGCGGGCGCCGCGATCCTCCGTCGCCGGCGCCGGCTATGGGCAGGCGGTCGCGACCGGTCTGCATCAGATTTTTGCTCGGTAATTGTCAACTGCCTGCTGCCTGGCTTAGGACGAGGTCAACCACATGACGGCGGTCGCTCATGCTACCGACGGGTAGCAGGCTTTACGGATCAGGGGCTGCCGTTGGGTCGTCGAGGTGTCCCAGGAAATATCGTATTGCGATTTAATCCGCTTTGGGGAGAGTTGTCGACCGCCGAGGGTCGACTACTCTCCCCGGAACGCTTCGCCACGGGAAGGCCTCCGCCACTCACTCGCCTGCCGTGTCGAGCCGCCCGCCGGCGGTATTGGTGGCCGCCGAACGGGTCAGCGTCCGGGGACCCTGCAGCTTGGCGGCGAGATGGTCGCCCGCCACGACCGGTGGATACCGCGGAGGGTTTTCGGCCGAACAGCACGTCGGCAGGCACTCCACGACGGCGTCAAAGTTGCCGTCGTGAAAGAAGGCGACCGAGCGCCGGACCGGCGGGCCGCTCGAGGACCGCGGCGGGGGAACGACCCGGTGGAGCGTCGATCGCCATCGGTCATTGGTCCACTGAGCGAGGAGGTCACCCAGGTTGCAGAGGAAGGCGCCTTCGGGAGGCTGGACGTCGTGCCACTGCCCGTCTCGGCCAACGATCTGTAGGCCCGGGACCGGATCGGCGTACAGGACGGTCACGATGCCGTAGTCGGTGTGGGCACCCATGCGTTGCTGGCCTTCTAACGGATCGGGCTCTCCGGGCCGCCTCTCATAGTGATTCACCCGGAGGGTGTTGGTCGAATGGTCCGTCTTGTCCTCGAAGAACGCCTCCTCCAGACCCAGCGCGAGGGCGAGCAGCCGGGTGACGCGGCGGCAGAGTGCCGCCACCTCCTCGAAATAGGCGACCAGCGCGGGCCGGAGCGACGCTGTCTCCCCCGGCCAGATGTTGGGCGCGAACTCGGGTCTGGCCGCCAGTCCCAGCCCTTTCGGAACGGTCTCCGGCCCAATGTTGAACGCCTCGAACAGATCGGGAGGCCGTCCGGCCACGCCCAGGCTGTAGGTAAGTCCTTCCGTCCCCTTGGCGGCATAGCCACGATTGATGTGCGGGCCGGGAGAGCGATAGGCCAGCTTGACCTCGAGCGGCAAGGCGAAGAACTCGTCGGTCGCGGCCAGCATCGTTTGCACGATTGCCCGATCGACGCCATGACCGGTGATCGAGAAGAAGCCAATCGTCCGGCAGGCTTGGTCAAGGTCACGGGCAGCGTCGGGAGAGCCGAGATCGACCAGAGGCACCACACCGGCCACCGGCCTACGGTAGCGGTCCAAGGTCGTCCCCATGCCCGACACCTACAGTCACGGTCATCACGAGTCGGTCCTCCGAAGTCACACCTGGCGGACCGCGGCCAACTCGGCCCAGTACCTGCTGGGCGAGCTGAAACCCGGCCAGCGGCTGCTCGACGTCGGATGCGGGCCGGGCACGGTCACCATCGACCTGGCCGGCCTTGTCTCACCGGGCCCGATCATTGGCATTGACGCCGCGATCGATGTCGTGCGCCAGGCTGAGCAGCGGCGGGCCGAGGCGTCCGCAGTCAACGTCTCCTTTGCCGCGGGAGACACCTACGTCTTGCCCTTCGGGGATGGCAGCTTCGACGTCGCCCATGCCCATCAAGTCCTCCAGCATCTCTCGGAGCCGGTCGCGGCTCTTTTCGAGCTGCGCCGGGTGTTGCGGCCAGGCGGAATCCTGGCGGTGCGGGACAGCGATTACGGCCGCTTTGCGTGGGCGCCGCCGGAGCCGCTGCTCGATCGCTGGCTGGAGCTGTACCACCAGCTCACGGCCTGCAACCGGGCGGAGGCCGACGCTGGCCGGTACCTGGTCGGGTGGGTCCGGGCAGTCGGCTTCCAGGACATCAAGCCCAGCAGCTCGACCTGGACGTTCGCCGACCCGGAGAGCCGGGCGTGGTGGGGAACCCTGTGGGCCGACCGGGTCGAACTCTCCAGCTTTGCCGAACAAGCCGTGGCCTACGGGCTGTCGAACCCCGGCGAGCTGGCCGCGATCGCAGCGGCGTGGCGGCAATGGGCCCAGCAGCCGGCCGGATGGTTCGCCGTCTTGCACGGGGAGGTGCTCGCCCGCCGATGACCACGGGCGGGGGCCGGATCAGAACCCGGAGATCAGCCCTGGGGGTTGGGGATGGGGCCAGGTTGACCCGGCTGGCATAGCGCTAGGCCGGCGGGGTTCTTCGGGGCGGGCAGCCGGGGCGGGGTTCCATAGGCCGGCGGTCCCGCCAGGTCCAGGGTGTCCAGCAGGTTGTCGGCCGCCCCATCCCGGTTGGACAACGCCGGCAGGTTCCACTTGTGCTCCACCAGGCTCAGGATCGACGTGTGGTCATGGACGACGTGTGACACGTAGTTCTTCCTGGCATAGGGCGACACGACGACCGCCGGCACCCGGAAGCCATACCTCGAATAGTCGCCCGGCACGTTGGTTGGCTGGCCGTCCAGATGCTCGCCCTGGTGGGGTTGCAGGATCGGGGGGAAGTTGTCCGGTGGTACGGCCGGCGGCGGGGCAACGTGGTCGTAGTACCCCCCGTGCTCGTCGTAGCAGAACACGAGGATCGTCTTGGCCCAGGTCGGGCTGTCCATCACCGCGTTGGCCACCCTGGCGACGAACGCCTCGCCCATCGAAATGTCCTGAGGGTCCTCCTCCGTCTGGGTGGTGGTATGGGATTCGACCAGACAGAACGACGGCAGTAGCCCGGCAGCCGTGTCGACAAAAAACTGGTCGACCTTGGCGACTTTATCGACATTGGCCTCGAGCGTCGGGGTGAAGAGGGCGATCGAGGGAACGGTGCTGTAGTAGTCCCGCCAGGAGATGTTGTTGCGGTTGAGGGTATCGAAGATGGTGCCGTGCGGCGGCGGCGGCAAGTCGGTCTCGCTGATCGTGCTGATACTGCCCAGAGCGGAACCGCACAGCAGGAACCGGCGATTGGGGTAGGTCTGGCCGAACGTCGAGGCGAACCATCGGTCACACAGCGGGAAGGTGGTCGCCAGTCCGTAGTAGAAGGGCAGGTCGGTACCGTCCCAGTAGCCCATGGCGGCGGGACCGCTCGGGCTGCGGACGAACCCATCCATGGCACCGTTGTTCCACTGAACGTGCATGGCGTTCCAGTTCTGGCTGACCGA
>JBPYFF010000317.1:0-6663 GCA_051984455.1 Acidimicrobiales bacterium
CGCAGCCGAGCGTCACTGCCACCAGCACGGCCACCCCGATCGCGACCCCGATGACGACCGACATTGCTAGTAGTACCAGGGGAAGCGGGACCAGTCCGGCTTTCGCTTCTCCAGAAACGCGTCCCGACCTTCGCCTGCCTCCTCGGTCATGTACGCCAACCGGGTCGCCTCGCCCGCAAACAGCTGCTGGCCCACGAGGCCGTCGTCGATCAGGTTCAACGCGAACTTCACCATGCGCTGGGCGGTCGGGCTCTTGCCATTGATCTCTTGCGACCACTGCAGTGCAACGGACTCGAGGTCGGCGTGATCGATCACCGCGTTGACCATCCCCATGCGATGCGCCTCCTCGGCCGAGTAGGACCGGCCGAGGAAGAAGATCTCCCGGGCCCGCTTCTGCCCGACCATCCGGGCCAGATAGGCCGATCCGAAACCCCCGTCGAAGCTGGCCACGTCGGTGTCGGTCTGCTTGAACCGGGCGTGCTCCCGACTGGCCAGGGTCAGGTCGCAGACCACGTGCAGACTGTGACCTCCGCCCGCCGCCCAGCCTGGCACCACGCAGATGACGACCTTGGGCATGAACCGGATGAGCCGCTGCACTTCCAGGATGTGAAGCCGCCCGGTCCGGCCAGGGTCGATGCTCTCGGCCGTCTCACCTTCGGCGTACCGGTAGCCGTCACGTCCGCGGATGCGCTGGTCGCCCCCGGAGCAGAAGGCCCACTGACCGTCCCTCGGCGACGGCCCGTTTCCCGTCAGCAGCACACAGCCCACATTGCTGGTCGTGCGAGCGTGATCGAGCGCACGGTAGAGCTCATCGACGGTCTGGGGACGAAAGGCGTTGCGCACCTCCGGCCGGTTGAAGGCAACGCGAACGGTGCCCTGAGCGACCGCCCGGTGATAAGTGATGTCCTTGAACTCGAAACCTTCTACGGGGCGCCATGCGTCCGGATCGAAGATTTCCGAAATCATCGTTCCGAGGATAGGGGGGAAAACGCCCCGTCTCCTCCCGGCTCGAACCGGTGGACGGCGACGACCGCGTCGACGTTGAGCGGTCCATAGATGTGCGGGAAACGCTCGGTACCGCCGCCTACCGCCTCGTATCTGACCTCGGCCCCGAGCCGATCCACGTCGATGACAAGCAGGACGAGGCCATCGACGTCGCGATAGAAGGCGTTGGCGACGCCTGCGACTTGCTGCCGCTCGGAACAATGGATGAACCCCTCTTGCTCGAGTGTCCGGCCCAGGGTGGACTGCCGGTAGGTTCCTGCGGTGAGCGCCGCCTCCCAGTCAGCCTGCCGAGCGATGTGAAAGATCTCCGGCAAATCCCCGCACCTCCTTCATGTGAGAGTCTGGACGCAACATGTTCGAGCGCTTCACCGACGAGGCTCGCCGGGTTCTGGTCCTGGCGCAAGAAGAATCCCGGATCCTCGGGCACGACTTCATCGGCACCGAGCACCTCCTTCTTGGCATCCTGCGCCACGGCACGGGACCGGCCCCGGAGGCGCTCATCGCCATGGGGGTGACACTCGAGGCGGCTCGAGCCCAGGTCGCCCAAACGGTCGGGCCGCGGGACACGGCCCCCACCGGCTCGGTCCCCTTTACCCCCCGAGCCAAGAAGACGCTCGAACTGGCGCTCCGGGAAGCCCTTCAGCTCGGGCACGACCACATCCGGACCGAGCATCTGCTTCTCGGACTCATCGATGAAAGCGAGGGCGTCGGGACCCGGACCCTCATTGCTCTCGACGTGGACCTGTCCCGGCTGCGCGACGACGTGACGTCGCGCCTCGGCCGGTCCGGCGGAACGAGCGGTCGGGTGTGGCGAGGGACAAGGCGCGTCCGGGCCCAGGCCTCAGGCACCCCTCCGCTGTGCCCGAGCTGCCGCGCCCCCCTGGAGGAGACTGCCCGGTACCGGGTCCTCGACGTGTGCACCGCAGAACCGGACGAGCCAGGCACCGCGCCGATCTCGGTCACCATCGCGTACTGCCACCGCTGCGGGGTTGCTCTCGGCCCCGTCTGAGGCGCCGGCGGAATGGGCCCGCCCCTCCTGGCGTTGGGTGATTACAGCGTTGCAGAAGGAGCTTTTCATTGTTTCACATGCGAGCAGCCAGGATGGACCCGGCCGAGCTGCGCAAGGCGTCGGTCGACCGGACGTCGCTCCGCCGCATCTGGCGCTTCGTTTCCCCATATCGGACCATGCTCGGGCTGTACCTGCTGGCGATCATCGCCGGCGCGGTGGTCGGGGCCGTTCCCCCGCTCCTGGTCAAGCGGCTGATCGACCACGCCATCCCCAAGCACGACCTGAGCAGCGTCAACATGCTCGCTGCGGGCATGGTGGCGCTGGCGTTCGTCTCCACCGGCATCAGCCTGCTGAACCGCTGGTTTGGCTCGGCCATCGGCGAGGGGATCATCTACGACCTCCGCACCTCCTTGTACGACCACGTGCAGCGCATGCCGATCGCGTTCTTCACCCGGACCCAGACCGGCTCGCTCATGACCAGGCTCACCAACGACGTGCTCGACGCCCAGAACGCGGTGGGCACGGTGGCCAGCATCCTCTCCGACATCTTCACCCTGGTCGTGACGCTGGTGTTCATGTTCAGGCTGAGCCCGTCCATCACCATGCTGGCTTTGCTGGTCCTCCCGCCGTTCGTGGTGCTGGACCGGGTCCTCTCCCATCGGATCACCCGGCTGTCCCGCCGGCGGATGGAACTCAACGCGACCATGGGCGCCGGGATGAACGAACGATTCAACGTCGGCGGCGCCATGCTGGTGAAGCTGTTCGGCCGGCCCGACGTCGAGGGCCGCGACTTCTCCCGCCGGGCCGCGGCCGTGAGGGACACCGGGATCAAGCAGGCGTTGCTCGGTCGGATCCTCTTCGCTGCCCTCGCCCTGGTGGGCTCCGTCGGCACGGCGGTGGTCTACTGGCTGGGGGGACGGGCCGCGGTCACCGGCTCGCTGAAGGTCGGCACCGTCGTCGCCCTGGCGGCCTACGTGACCCGGCTCTACTCGCCCCTGACGGACCTGGCCTCCACCCGGGTCGACGTGCTGACGACGCTGGTGTCGTTCGACCGGGTCTTCGAGGTTCTCGACGCTCCCCGCGCCATCGACGACACGCCCGGGGCGGAACCGTTGCCGGCGCCAGTCGCCGGCCGGATTCAGTTCGACGACGTCTCCTTCCGGTATCCAGCGGCGTCAACGGTGTCGATCGCATCCCTCGAGGCAGAAGGGTCCAAGCTCTCGCCCGACCCATCGGCGACCGTCCTCTCAGATATCTCGTTCCTGGCCGAGCCCGGGACCATGACCGCCCTGGTTGGGCCTTCCGGGGCGGGAAAGACAACCCTGTCGGCGCTGGTGCCCCGCCTCTACGACGTCACGTCCGGTGCCATCAAGATCGACGGCCACGACGTGCGGGACGTGACGCTGGCCAGCTTGAGCCAGGCGACCGGCGTGGTGACCCAGGACGCCCACCTGTTCCACGACACCATCGCCACCAACCTGCGCTACGCCGCGCCCGAGGCGACCGACGACGAGCTCATCGAAGCGTGCAAGGCGGCTCGCATCCACCACGTGATCGCAGCCCTGCCCGAGGGCTACGACACCATCGTGGGCGAGCGGGGCTACCGGTTGTCAGGGGGAGAAAAGCAACGCATCGCGATTGCGCGCGTCTTGTTGAAGGATCCGGCCATCGTGATCCTGGACGAGGCGACCGCTCACCTTGACTCGGAGACGGAACTGCTCATCCAGCAGGCCCTCGCAGTCGCCCTGGCGGGGCGAACGTCGCTCGTCATCGCCCACCGCTTGTCCACCATTCAGGCGGCCGACCAGATACTCGTGCTGGAGAACGGCCACATCGTGGAGCGGGGACCCCACGAGACGCTGCTGGCCGCGGGCGGCGCGTACGCCGACCTCTACTACACCCAGTACGCACGGGGGAATGTTGACCGACCTGATCGGGTTCTAACGTAGTGGAACCCATCAAGGAGAGAGACTTCATGGCCGCCAACATCACAACGCTCACCGACCAGACCTTCGATGAGCAGATCAAGAGCGCTGATCGAGCGGTGCTGGTCGACTTCTGGGCCGAGTGGTGCGGGCCATGCAAGATGATCGCCCCGATGCTGGAGGAGATCGCGGTTGAGCACAAGGACAAGCTGGAGATTGCCAAGCTCAACGTCGACGACAACCCGCAGACCGCACTTCGGTTCGAAGTCATGAGCATCCCGACGATGATCGTCTTCAAGGATGGTGAGCCGGTAAACCGCCTCATCGGTGCCCGGCCGAAGGGCCGGCTGCTCTCCGAGCTGGAGGACGTGCTGGCTACGGGTTGACGACGACCTGACCGGTCATACCGCTGTGGATGGTGCACTGGTAGTGGTACGTCCCCGATGACGTGAACTTGTGGCTGTAGGTGCCGCTGCTCATGTCCTTACTGCGGTAGCCGTCACCGGTCACGTTGTGGACGATGCTCCCGTCGTTGAACTCCCACGACACTGTCTGGCCCGACCTGATGGTGACCGTCGGCGGGTTGAACGCAATGTTCTTGAGCTCGACCACGGCGGCGGCATTCTTCGCCCCGTTGCCACTGGAGGAAGTCGAACTGCTGGAGCTCCCGCACGCCGCCAGAAGGGTCGCCATCGCGACGACGGCCAACGCACGCAACACACGCATCGCTTAAGTCTGCCAGCCGTCGATGATCGGGAGCAGTTCACGAAGGGTCATGATCGTCGCGTCGGGGACGACCTCGTAGCCCGGCATGACGGGATTGACTTTGAGGACCGCGGTGAGGCCGGCGTTCTTGGCGCCATAGACGTCGTCGAACGCCCGGTCACCCACGAATACCGCCCGGCCCGGCTTGCTCCCAAGGGCCGAGACGGCAGCGTGAAAGACGCTGGCGTGGGGCTTCGACCGCGGCAGCTCACTCGTGTACAGGCGGGCATCCAGATATCGGATCAGGCCATCCCGTTCCAGAAAGTGCTCGTGGAAGTGCCGGGGCCAGTGGGTGTTCGAGAGCAGCCCGATCTGCAGTCCGCGCTGTTTGAGAGCTTTGAGGACGGGACGGGCGTCGGGGTCATGCCGGATGTGCGGCGTCCACGCGTCCAGGTGGCCCTGACTGGCTTCTTCCAGGACCGCGGCGGCGACATCGAGGCCGACGGCGTCTGAGGCTTGAGCCAGCAACCAGGCAAGGGTGAAGCTGTGCTGGTCGACCGCGATGCGGGCCCACGCCTCTTGTTCGACCTCGACCAGCCGGGTGCACAGCTCGTCCTCTCGTTCCGGAGCGCTGCCGGCGGCCAGGTGGTGAGCGGCCAGTCGCCACATGTCCTCCATGTCCACGTCGGCGAACACCGACAGCGTGCCGCCCCAGTCAAAGATGACCGAATCAATCGTCACGGGTCTCGAGCCAGCGACGGAAGCCGGCGGCATTGGAGTGGATGCCGTTCAACGTTTCCAGCTTCTCTCGCTGGGCGGGGTCGGTGCCCTTCAGCTCATCGCTGAAGGCCGCGTCCAGCGCGGTCGCGATGTCCTTGCCCTCTCGCCAGGCGGCCTCGGCCACTTCCGCCCACCGCCGCAGGATCCCCTGCGCCTCTTCGAGCATGTCCAGCGGATTCGGGAGCAGCCCGTAGTGCGCCAGCGCCACCCCCGTGGGCCGCCGCTCCCGAAACTTGCGCAGCGATTCCAGGGCCAGATCCAGGTCGAAATCCGGCGGCGGCGTGGCCGGTCTCAGGATGCCGGCGTCGGGCAGTCGGACCCCGACCGCGTCGCCGGCAAAGAGGAGCCCGCTCTCGCTGTCATGGAGAGCCAGGTGGTGCTTGGCATGTCCGGGTGAGTCCATGCTGACGAGGGCCCGGTTGGTGTCGATCGAGATCTTCTCGCCGTCTTCGAGGACGTGGAGCCGCCCGGGCGCGGTGGGTTCCAGCCGGCCGTAGAGAGAGTCGAGGAGCGGGCCGTAGACCCTCAACGCCGAGTTGATCAGCCGCGTGGGGTCGGCCAGGTGGCGGGCACCCTTCTGGTGCACGTACACAGTGGCTTTGGGAAACGCACTGGCGATGTCGCCCACGCCACCGGCGTGGTCGAGGTGGATGTGGGTCACCGCCACCCCGGCTAGATCGTCACCGGTCACGCCGTGCTCCTCCAGGGCCTTGAGCAGCGCCGGGACCGAGGTCTGGCTGCCCGTCTCTACCAGCACGGGGAACGTTCCCTCGATGAGATAGCCGGCCGTCATCCGCTCCCAGCCGCCGAGCAGGGTGTCGATCTGGAGCACGCCGGGACCGATGTAGGTGCCCATCGGGCGACCATACCGTGGCATGGTGGGGGGTGGCTTTCGATACGAGCAAGGTGAGTCCGTCGGACGCGGCGGTGACCCTGCGGTCGTTCCCCCGGCGGTTCCGGGCGGTGTTAACGCTGCCCGAGGACGAGCAACGGCCCGATGACGTCGTCCACCGCCGGCCCCAGGCAGGCGGGTTGTCGGCGGTCGAGCACGCCGCCTGGACCACTTCGGCCATTGAGCGGGTGGAGTCGGAGTTCCGGCGAGTTGTGCGGGAGAAGGACCCGGTAGTGGACCTGCCGCCGGTCGACGTCGGCCCACCGCTGCCCGGTGGCGAGGATCCGACCGACACCGTGCTGGCCCGCCTCGAGACAGCCGCCGGTTCGCTGGCCGACCGCATCGGC
>JBPYFF010000318.1:0-2628 GCA_051984455.1 Acidimicrobiales bacterium
CGTGGCGGCGGTGGCGCGGAGCCTGCCTTTGGGACAGCCGCGTCCACGGCAGCTGATGGAGAACACGGCCCGGCCGGGTACCCGTCCGACCTTGACCCAGAGCAAACGCGTCTGCCCGCGGTTCCAGTGCCATTTCATCACGATCCGCACCGCCAGCCTGTGCTTGTGGTGCGGCGGCGCGAGCGTCTGCGAGCTGGTCCCCGTCGGCTGGGGCGCGGACGCTGGTGGGGTCGGCGCTGGAGGCGTCGGCGCGGTGGGGATGGCTCCGGTGCCGGGAGTAATGACCGAGGGGGCGTCCCACCCGCCGGACGGCGTCCAGGAGATCTCCCGCAGCGATCCATCCGCCCCCGCGAAGTAGACGTTCTGGCTGTGGTACTCGGGATCGAAGTTCGCCGCCGGACCTGATCCCAGCGAGTGGGCCGGCAGGATCGTGTAGATCGGGCTCCACCCACCCGACGGCGTCCATGCCATCTCTCGCAACGAGCCGTCGGGACCCGCGAAGTACACGCCCTGACTGTGGGTCTCCGGGTCAAAGACCGCCGCCGGCGCCGACCCCATCGAGCCGGCGGGCGCGACGGTTGACACGCTCGACCAGCCCCCTGACGGGGTCCAGTAGATCTCATGGAGCGCTCCCTGGGGTCCCTCGAAATAGACCCCTTGGCTGTGGGTCTCCGGGTCAAAGACCGCCGCCGGCGCAGATGCGAGCGACCCGGCCGCCACGATCGTGTAGATCGGGCTCCACCCGCCCGAGGCCGTCCATGCCATCTCTCGCAACGAGCCGTCAGGGCCCTCGAAGTACACGCCCTGGCTGTCGGTCTCCGGGTCGAACACGGCCGTCGGCGACGATCCCATCGAGCCGGCGGGCGCGACGGTTGACACGCTCGACCAGCCCCCTGACGGAGTCCAGTAGATCTCGTGCAGTGCCCCTTGAGGCCCCTCGAAGTACACCCCCTGGCTGTGGTAGTCGGGGTCGAAGACTGTCGCCGGCGCCGATCCCAGCGAACCGGCCGGCACGATCGTGTAGATCGGGCTCCACCCGGCCGACGCCGTCCAGGCCATCTGCTGCAACGAGGCGTCAGATCCCTCGAAATACACCCCCTGGCTGTGGGTCTCGGGATCGAAGATCGTGGCCGGAGCACTGGCCGTCACCGCAGCCGCCGCGCCCGCCGGACACATCAGGCATGCGAGGGCGACCGTGAAGATCGTCAGCCGGGCGCGGATCCACATTGCGGTGTTTTGAGGCTACCAGCGCGCCGATCAGCGGGAGGCTTAATCCTCCCGCAGCTGTCACGGCACGTCCGGGGTGATGGCAAGCGCAGCGTCGCCGGAGTCGCCGTGCACTCCTCGCAGGCGCTGAACGGCTCGGTAGATCGGGAGGATGAGAATCCGGTCTACCCGGTACTTGCGGCGGAGCAGCTGCTCGACGCGCGGTAGTTCGCTGGGCGGCAACAGCTGCGCGCGGGCGGGGATTGGCTCGCCGCGGAGTCGCCCCGACGCGGTGCAGGGCGCGATCGTCACCGCCGGGTTGCGGCGGATCCGCTTGACCTTGAAGGACCGAGAGGCGGTCAGGACCAGAAGCTGGCCCTCATCGACCACGAACCACACGGGCGTGGTCACGCCGGTGCCGTCGCGCTTGAAGCTCGTCAGGGCGAGGTACTTGCCGCGGAACCGGGCAGTCGACGCGGGACCCGGTGGGTGCTGCGCACGGTGATCGTTCGTAGCGATGTCCATGATGCTCCTTTCGGAGCAGAGCGTGCGCCGCGCATCGCCTGCCGGCATCCGGTGCGACTACGTGGCGGTTGGTCGGAACTACCGCCGACCGGGGGCGACCGGTCGACCGGCCGCCCCCGCAGTTCACGTGTCAGCGCGGCGTGAGGTTGAACGATGCGGTTCCGAGGCACTCGAGGATGATGTAGTCCCCGAAGCCGTCGTCGCTGAGCTCGGACCAGTTCATCGACAGCTTGCCGCTGATCCGGTTTCCGCGGTGGTGGGTGGTGATGTGGTAGTGGGTCTTGGGGTCGCCGTAGTCGACCTTGCCGGTGTAGCCGAGGCGGAACTTGTAGGGGATCGCCCACGAGTAGATGCCAACGTGCGGCGTGCCGCCCTGCGCCGAGACGCAGGTGCTGGGCAGTGAGGTGACCAGTTGGTCGACCCATCCGTGCTTGAGCACGAAGGAGATCTTTGTGCCCTCCTTGGTCTTGCCCTGGTAGTGGAGCACCGGAGCCGGGCGAGCCGAGGCGACCCCGGCTGCGGCCAGCGCCAGGGCGCATGCCGCGGCGAGAATGAACGTACGCATCAGAGTTCCTCCGTAGTGTCAGTCGACCGCGGTGAGCGAGACGGCCCAGTGGATCCTGGTCGTCGAGCTGCCGTCGGTCGTGCTGTTGTGGTAGCGCCCGTTGCCGAGCAGCACGTGCTTCTTGAAACCGGGGTCGAACAGGTCGGCTGCCTGAGCCGGGGAGATGATCTGGCGACCGTTGACGGTCTCGAGCAACTCGGGAAAGCTCATGCCGCCGACCGGGCAGTTCCGGTACGGCGGGAGCGGCACGAACAGCGTCCCGGTGTCGAGCATGAGCCCGGCCCGCCGGCGGACCTGCCACCACTCCAGGCGGACCTCGCGGTTGGCGTAGC
>JBPYFF010000319.1:0-12516 GCA_051984455.1 Acidimicrobiales bacterium
GGCCGACGAGCACGGCACCGAGACCGATCGCGGCCGGCCACACGGTGGCAGCCGGGAAGTATCCGACCTCGCCCACACCGTCGGCCGTCTGGCCGTCCTCGCGGTCCTCGGGCCGCGACGTCCCTGAGCGGTGCCATCGCACGGCCTGGATGAAGAGGTACCCGCACATGATCGCGTAGGCCGTTCCGCCGAGGGCGAGCAGGGTGGTGCCCGCCTGCTCGAAGCTGGTGAACCAGTACAGGGCAGCCAGTCCGGCCACAAAAGCAGCCGCGAAAAGGGTGAGTTCGGTCTCAACCCTCATTTCGCCGCCGCCGGATGGTTGGCGTCCCACACCGGCCGCTCGGATCGGATGGGCGGCAGAGAGTCGAAGTTGTGCTCGGGTGGAGGCGAGGTGGTGGCCCACTCCAGCGTGCCCGCGTCCCATGGGTTCGCTCCTACCGGTTCCCCGGAACGCCAGGTCCGCCAGACGTTCCAGAGGAACGGGAGGATCGCAATGCCGAGTACATAGGCCCCGATCGAGGATAAGAGGTTCAGGAAGCTCCACCCCTCGCCCGCACCGTAGGTGGCGACCCGGCGGGGCATACCTCGCAAACCGAGCTGGCTTTGGGGGAAGAACGTCAGGTTGAACCCGATAAGCATCAGGACGAAATGGATCCTCGCCCACCCCTCGGACAGACGCTTCCCCGTCCACTTGGGAAACCAGTAGTAGATGGCAGCGAAGATGGCGAAGACCGAGCCGCCGAACAGCACATAGTGCATGTGGGACACGACGAAGTAGGTGTCGGTCACATGGAAATCAACAGGCGGGGACGCCAGCATGACACCCGTCAACCCTCCGAGCAGGAACATCAGCATGAACCCGACCGCGAACAGCATCGGGGCTTCGAAGGTGAGCTGCCCGTGCCACATCGTGCCGATCCAGCTGAAGAACTTGATGCCGGTCGGTACCGCGATCAGGAAGGAAAGGGCGGAGAAGAAGGGCAGCAGCACGGCACCAGTGGCGAACATGTGGTGAGCCCACACCCCGACGGAAAGACCGGCGATGGCAAGGGTGGCGAAGACCAGGCCCTTGTACCCGAAGATCGGCTTGCGGGCGAAGGTCGGAATGATGTCGGTGATCACACCGAAGTACGGCAGGATGAGGATGTAGACCTCCGGGTGGCCGAAGAACCAGAACAGGTGTTGCCACAGGATGGGCAACCCACCCCCGCTCGGGTCAAAGAAGTGGCCCCCGAGGTGGCGGTCGGCATACAGCATGGCCAGCGCCGATGCGAGAACCGGGAACGTCAGGAGCACCAGGAAGCTGGTCACGACCATGTTCCAGGTGAAGATCGGTACCCGGAACATGATCATGCCCGGGGCTCGCAGGCAGAACACCGTCGTAACCAGGTTGACCCCGGTGAAGATCCCGGAGAAGCCAGTGAGCGCGACCCCCACGATCCAGAGGTCGGCTCCGGGGCCGGGGGAGCGGATGGCCTCATTGAGAGGGGCGTAGGCGAACCATCCGAAGTTGGCCGCGCCTCGTGAGGTGAGGAAGCCGGAAACCATCACCAACCCGCCGCCGAGGTAGAGCCAATAGGAGAGGGCGTTCAGCCGGGGAAAGGCCATGTCGGGCGCGCCGATCTGCAGAGGCACGAGGTAGTTGGCCAGACCGAAGGCGAAGGGACCGGCAAACAAGAACAGCATGATGGAGCCGTGCAGGGTGAACCACTGGTTGTAGGTGTCCCGTGCCGCGAAGGTGTTGTTGGGAACGGCCAGCTGCGTGCGCATCAGCTCGGCCAGGAACCCTCCGAGGAGGAAGAACAGAAACGCTGTGACCATGTAGAGCAGGCCGATCTTCTTGTGATCGGTCGTTGTTACCCAGCCCAACAGACCCCGTGGCCGGGGACCGGGCACGACTTCCGTCAGCGGCCGTTCTTCGACGAGCGTCACGGCCCGCCTCCCGGAATGTGGAAGTCATTCTTCGGAACGGCCTCCACGGTGAAGTTCATGTCGGCGTGGTGGAGCCCGCAGAACTCAGCACAGTGACCGTCGAATGTTCCGGTTTTGGTGATGAACAGGTCGACGTTGTTGTTGACCCTCGGGATGAGGTCTCGCTTAAAGAGAAAGTCGGGGACAAAGAACGAATGGATCACGTCGTCGGCGACCAGATTGAGGCGCACCGTCTCGCCGGCCGGAAGCACCAGCGTGGGTGGGCTGTCCTGATTGCCGACGATCGGCGGGCCGAGCGGCCTGCCGTCGGGCCCGAGATAGGTGAACCGCCAGCCCCACTGGAAGCCTTCGACCTTCACCGTCACGGGGGGGTTCTTTATCGTCTTGTCGACCTTGTTCTCCGTACGAACCGTGAAGGCGAAGATGATGGCGACGATCACGATGGGGATCGCGGTATAGGTCACCTCCCAGGGCAGCCGGTAGCGAGTTTGGGGGGGAAGCTCGTCGTCGGTCGCCCGCTTGCGGTACCGGAACACGGACCACAGGATCAGGCCCCAGACGACCGCACCCACGACCATGGCGGCGATGAAGATCCCCTGCCAGAGGTGAAGAGTCGAATGGGCCTGCTTGGTCGCAGGCGCCGGCATCCCGAACCGGGGCGGCGAGCCGCTGGTGCAACCGGCGGCGACGGCCACCAGGCCTGCAGCGAGAGCGACCCCGACGCTTCGGCGCACCGGCGCTTACCGTAGCCCGGACCGCCCCGGGTCGGGCGCCTGTCGGGGTCGGCCACACCTGATTGCCCGCAAGGACGTCGGGCCTCTATCCTGATCTACCGGCCTGGCGCATCCCGGGCTGCTCCCGAGAGGACTCTGGTTGCCGACCTTTAGCCCCAAACCGACCGACATCGAGCGCGTTTGGTACGAGATCGACGCCGATGGCGCCGTTCTCGGACGGCTCGCGAGCGAAGTCGCACGAGTCCTGCGAGGAAAGCACAAGCCGATCTTCGCTCCGCACATCGACACTGGCGATCACGTGATCGTGGTCAACGCGGCCAGAGTGGTCCTCACCGCCGACAAGGCCGGCAAGAAGATGGTCTACCGCCATTCCGGGTACCCGGGCGGGATCAGGGCTCGCACCTATCAGCAGCTGCTCGACAAGGACCCGGCCGAGACCGTCCGGCGGGCCGTGCGGGGAATGCTGCCGAAAGGCGCTCTTGGGCGACAGATGTTGAAGAAACTCAAGGTGTACGCCGGTCCCGGCCATCCCCACGCCGCCCAGACACCGAAGCGGCTCGAGGTCGACCGCTCTGTCCGCCGGGCGACCGCCTGATCGCACCACAAGGAGCTCCTGACCTTTGCCACAGCCACTGACTCAATCCACTGGTCGCCGCAAGGCAGCCGTGGCCCGAATCCGCCTTCGGCCCGGTGACGGAGCGATGATCGTCAATCGGCGGCCGCTGGAAGACTATTTTCCTTCCGCGACGCACCGCATGGTCATCAGCGAGCCGTTGCGGATGCTGGAGAAGGCCGAGATCTACAACGTCGAAGCGACGTTGACGGGAGGAGGTGTCTCGGGTCAGGCGGGTGCCCTGCGCCTTGGGATCGCCCGAGCGCTCGCCCAGGTCGAACCGGATCTGCGAGTCCCGCTTAAGCGGGCCGGGTTTCTGACGCGCGACGCGCGCGAGAAGGAATCCAAGAAGTACGGCCTCAAGAAGGCCCGTAAGGCACCGCAGTACTCCAAGCGCTGAGGGCGCGAACTCCGCGGCCGTGACCCTGAAGTTCGGGACCGACGGGGTCAGAGGACTTGCCAACGCCGAATTGACCCCCGAGCTCGTGCTGGCGCTCGGCCGGGCGTCCGCCCGGGTCCTCGTCCAGGGCCTGGAGGCGCCAGGGGCAGCAGGGCCGAGGTCATTTTTCATCGGCCGGGACACCCGCGCCTCCGGCCCCCTACTCCAAGCTGCACTGGCCGCCGGCCTGGCCAGTGAGGGCGTTGACGTCCGTGATGTCGGAGTGTTGCCCACGCCGGGTGTGGCCGCGCTTTCTGCCGCCCGTGGGTTGCCGGCTGCGATGATCTCTGCCTCGCACAACCCCTTTCCCGACAACGGGATCAAATTTTTTGCCGCCGGTGGTCGGAAGCTGAGCGACGAGACCGAGCAGCAGCTGGAACACGAGTTAGCCGAGGTCCTGGCGGCACCCGGCCAGGAGCCCGTCGCCGGCACCCTGGTGCCCTCTGCTCCAACCGGCACCGGGGTCGGGCGCGTCGTTGTCGATGAGAGGTCGGTCGATTGGTATCGCAGTCACCTGGTCGCCTGCCTCGAGGGCCGTTCCCTGCACGGCATCCGGATTGCGATCGACGCCGCCAACGGCGCAGCCTCATTCATTGCCGGTGACGTGCTCCGGCAGGCCGGTGCGGACGTGATCGCGACCCTGGCGGCTTCACCAGATGGCTGCAACATCAATGACGGGTGTGGTTCCACTGACCCGCGAGCCCTCCAGGCCGCCGTCACGCGGTCGGGGGCGGACCTGGGCCTGGCATTCGACGGCGACGCCGACCGGGTTCTCGCCGTCGACGGTACGGGCGAACTGGTAGACGGAGATCACCTGCTGGCCCTGTTCGCCATCGACCTGCAGGCTCGGGGCCGCCTCGCGTCCGACACGGTTGTCGTGACCGTGATGACCAACCTCGGGTTTCGGCTGGGCATGGAGGCAAGGGGTATTTCCGTCCTCGAGACACAGGTGGGGGACCGCTACGTGCTTGAGGCGCTCGACGAGCGGGCCCTGTCGCTCGGCGGCGAGCAATCCGGCCACATCATCTTCCGGGACCTGGCGACCACCGGGGACGGGGTCATGACCGGCCTGTTGCTGCTGGATCTGGTCGTGCGTCAGGACCGGACACTGGCCGAGTTGGCGGCGGATGCGATGGTGCGGCTTCCTCAGGTGCTTCTGAATGTGGCCGTTGTCGATCGAGCAGGACTGGCCCGTGCCGACGGGGTCTGGACGGAGGTGGCCAGGATGGAGGCACGCCTCCAGGGTCGGGGCCGCGTTTTGCTGCGGCCGAGCGGCACTGAGCCCCTTGTGCGCATCATGGTGGAGGCGGAAAGCCAGGGCGAAGCGGAAGCGGTGGCCGAGGGCCTGGCCGAGGTTGTGACCCGAGAGCTCGGATAGTCGGATAGATCGGTTCAGCTGGTCGTTGGCGCCGCCGCCACGGTGACCGGATGGGCCGGGTCGGATCGGCCGTCGAGCGGGAACTCGACCCGGAACGTGGCACCCTCGCCTGGAGCGGTACGAATGGCCGCCCGTCCACCCAGACTCTTCGTGATGGAGTCCACGATTGCCAGTCCGAGGCCGGAGCCGCCTCGCTCACGGGCTCGCGACTCGTCAGCCCGATAGAACCGTTCGAAGACCCGCGCTGCTTGCTCACGGTCAAGCCCCGGTCCGCGGTCGGTCACTTCGACCACAGCCGTGCCATTGGCGGCCCCGACCCGGACAGTCGCGCTTGTGCCAGGTGGTGTGTGGGTTCTCACGTTGGCCAGGAGATTGTCGAGCACCTGCCTGACCCGCAACGGATCGCCGACTACGGTCACCGGCCCGCCGGCCTCAAGGACGAGGGGATGACGGTCGTCGATGACCTTTGCCGACTCGATGGCTTCGCCAGCCAGGCGCGTCAGGTCGAGTGGCGTGCGGGCCAGCGGCCGGCCCTGATCGAGGCGGGCGAGCAGCAGCAGATCATCGACGAGGATGCCCATCCGCGCGGCTTCTTCTTCGATCCGTCGCATGACCGTCGCCAGGTCTTCTGGCCGGTGGTCGGCGCCTCGTCGAAACAGCTCCGAGTATCCCCGGATCGATGTCAAGGGAGTCCGGAGCTCGTGGGACGCGTCGGCGACGAACCGTCGCAACCGGTCCTCAGACGCTTGCCGCTCGTCGAATGCCTGTTCGATCTGCGTCAGCATGGCATTGAGGGAACGGGACAGCCGGCCGACTTCAGTACCGGCCGGGGCTTCGGGAACCCGCCTGGCCAGGTCACCGGCGGCAATGGCTTCGGCAGTGGTCTCGATGTCCTCGAGCGGCCGGAGGCCAAGCCGGACCAACCACAGCCCGAGGCCGGCCGCGGCCAGCAGGACTGCGCCGCTGACCGCCACCTCGATCCAGAGGAGATCGTGCAGCGTCGCGTAGACGTCGCGCATCGGAAGGGCCAGGATGAGCGTGCCCCGGTTGGCGGGAAGGGCCGAGATGCGGAGCCGCCAGCGGGGCCCGCCTGACTGGGCCGAACCGACGGTGCGATACACGGCCGGTCCGGTCCGAATAGCACCGAGCTGCCCGCCTGTCGTCACAGGAGTGCTGGGTGGCCTGACGAATGGAAGAGTCCTCGGGATCCGAGGAGTGGTCGTGTCGAGAATGCGGCTGCTGCCGGACGTCGCCAGGACCTTGCCGGCCGCGTTTCGAACCTCGACATAGACCTCGCCGCGAACACCCGTGCCAAATGCCGGCCTCGGGGCCGGGGGAAATACGGGAGCACTCCCCTGGAGCCGGAGGCCGCTCCGGGCCAGCGAAAGTTCTGCCGGGCGCCGAACTCCGTCGAGCTGCTGATCCACCCGGCGGACAAGGAAACGCTGGAGGGTCTTGTAGGTCGCCACGTCCGAGATCAACAGTCCCAGGGTCACAAGGGCCAGCAAGCCAATGAGGAGTCGACCTCGGAGCGACATGTCAGGAGGACGGCAATCGAAGGCTGTAACCGACTCCGCGCACGGTGTGGAGAAGCGGTGGACCCAGCGTGTCGATCTTCTTGCGCAGGTAGCTGACGTACGTCTCCACGACGTTCGAATCGCCCCCGAAGTCGTATTGCCAGATTCGGTCCAGGATCTGGGCCTTCGACAGGACCCGGCGGGGGTTCTGCATGAAGTACCGCAGGAGGCGAAACTCCGTCTGGGACAGATGAATCGGAGTCCCGTTCCGCCAGACCTCAAAGGTGTCTTCGTCAAGGGTCAGGTCAGAAAACCTCACCTGGTGGTCATCCTGCCCCGGGTCGGGTTGGGTCCTGCGCAGGATGGCCCTGCTGCGAGCAACCAGCTCCTCGAGGCTGAACGGCTTGGCCACGTAGTCGTCCCCGCCAACCGTCAACCCCGCGACCTTGTCCTCGGTCGCGTCCCGGGCGGTCAGGAAGAGCACCGGGACCTGAACGCCAGCAGCCCTCATTCGACGGGTGACCTCGAGGCCATCGATGTCAGGGAGCATGATGTCCAGGACGACCAGATCGGGTGGATCGGCTGCGATCTGCGTCAGGGCGGCATGGCCGGTGTGAGCTTCCCCCGTATCGAAGCCTTCATACCGGAAGGTCGTGCTGACGAGCTCGGTGATGTGGGGCTCGTCGTCAACGACCAGGACCTTCATCGCCATGAAGGCATCGTCGCAGCCGAACCTGTGAGTTCACTGAGAACACGATGATTGTCTGCTGAGGCCCTTGACTCTCATGCAAGTCCCAGGCCGCCCTCAGGTTCGGTTCAGGCTGGCGTGGTCAAAATTTGCTGCTTTTGTCTTCAAGCGAACGAGAGGATCGCACATGGGCGTAACGCCGCCGTGCTTCGAGGGCGCCGCCGACAACGAGACCAGGTCCCGATGGGGCTCCCGGGTGCGGTCATGGGCGATCGGACTCGCCGCCCTGGCCGCCTTCGGGGTGATCCTGGCCGCCTGCGGGGGCGGTTCCAAGACCACCGCCACTGCTTCGGCCAGTCGGCCAACGACCACGGCACCGGCCAACGCCAACAGGACCGCCCAGCGCCAGGCCTTCACTCAGTGCATGCAGAGCCACGGCATCAACACCGCCAACCTGCCTCGCCGGGCGTTCGGCGGCGGCGGTGGGGAGAACAGCAGCCAAAACGGCAACGGTGGGAGCAGCAGCACCGGACCCACAACCAGCCTTACCCTGCCTCCGGGTGTGACCCAGCAGCAGATGCAATCTGCCCTGCAGGCGTGTCGCAGCCTGCTGCCGACTGGCGGCCGGAACTTCCAGAACAACCCCGCCTTCGCGGCCTACCGCAACTGCCTGCAGCTGCACGGTGTCACGACCGGCACCGGCGGCGGGCAGGGTCTGGACCGGACCAACCCGACGGTGCAAGCGGCCATGCAGGCGTGCGCCGCCCTGCGTCCGGCGCCATCAAGCAGCACATCGACGCCACCGTCAACCTGACGACGTTCAGGGGACGAGCGGTGGGCGCCGGCCGCGTCTGCCGCATCCGTGGACCAAAAGGTGAGAACGAATGAGTATCCGTAATCGGACCTGGCTGACCAGTGGCTCCCTGTTCGTCGCGGTCGCCCTGATCGCACTGCTCGGCGTCAACTCCGTCTACCACACGGCTTCGGCCAAGACGGCGACGCGGACGACGGCGGTGCAGCGGGGCACGGTCCAGGCGACCGTGTCGGCGACCGGCAACGTGCAGTCGGCCACGTCGCTCAATGTCAGCTTTGCCACCGGCGGGACCATCAGCGAGGTCGACGTCCAGCCCGGCCAGCAGGTCGCCCCTGGCCAGACGCTCGGCAAGCTCGACGACACCCAGGCGCGCGCCTCGCTCCTGTCGGCAGAAGCGTCGCTGACGGCGGCTCAGGCCAATCTGGCCAACGCCGAGGCAGCCGGCCTGACCCCTGCCGATCAGGCGCAAAACGCCGCCACGCTGGCGGCGGGCCAGCAGCAGGTGTCGTCGGCGCAGACCGTTCTCACCGACGCCCAGCAAGCGGCGGCCATCAACGCGACGGGCTACTCCAACGCGGTGCAGGAAGCACAAGCCCAGCAAGCCCGCGACCAGGCCGCCTGCGCGAGCGGGTCGACGGTTTCCGGCGGTTCGGGCGGTGCCAGTTCGGGTGGAGGGGGCTCCCAGTCCTGTACGCAGGCGCTGGCCCAGGACCAGAATGCCGTGACCAATGCCCTGCAACAGCAATCCGCTGGCATTGAGAAGGACCAGCAGTCAATTCATCAGGCCCAGAACAGCCTGAACCAGGCGCAGGCGAACCTGGCGTCCACCCAGGCCGGGAACACCGCCAAGGCCACCGCCAACCCCGCAACGGTGGCACAGGCTCAGGCGGCCCTCACGCAGGCCCAGGCCAACGTCGCGACGGCGCAGAAGACCGAAGCCGACACGACGCTGACGGCACCAGCTGCCGGGACCGTCGTGTCGGTCAGCGGTGTGGTCGGCCAGTCGGTGGGCGGCGGCGGCAGCGCCTCCACCTCATCGAGCTCTGGTGGTAGCAGTTCGTCTTCCGGTACAAGCGGGGGCGGGTCCTCCACATCCGGCGGTGGCGCCGGGGGCGGCAGTGGGGGCGGAACCTCAACCTCGGGCGGCGGGTCCTCGACGGGCGGATCTTCCGTCAGCGCCTCATCGAGCAGCGGGTCCAGCGGGTCTTCGTCGACTCCCTTCGTCACCCTGGTGGATCTCAGCAATCTGCAGGCCGTCGCCGGGTTCGCCGAGGCCGACGCACGGCGCATCCAGCCGGGACAACCGGTGACCGTCACGCTGAACGCCCTGCCCAACCAGCAGGTCCAGGGACAGGTCACTCGAGAGGACGTGACCTCAACCGTGGTCAGCAACGTCGTCACCTACAACGTGACCGTCGGCCTCACCAACCCACCCTCCGCGGTGAAACCGGGAATGACGGCAAACATGACGGTGGTCGTGGATTCACGGGACAATGTCCTTCATGTGCCG
The DNA here is from genome assembly GCA_051984455.1 of Acidimicrobiales bacterium. Classification (GTDB taxonomy): domain Bacteria; phylum Actinomycetota; class Acidimicrobiia; order Acidimicrobiales; family Palsa-688; genus JBPYFF01. The sequence goes on from JBPYFF010000319.1 coordinate 9,626, forward strand.
ACGGCCGATGTGTCCACTCGCGGCGGCGTCTCGACCGTCACCGTGATGCAAAACGGCAAGCAGGTGGTGCAGCCCGTGACGACCGGTCTCGTCGGTGATCAGTCAACCGAGATCACGAGTGGCGTGACTGAGGGTGAGACGGTCGTGGAGCCCACGGTGAACGTCGCGACCTCCACCGGCTCGGGTACCTCCACCAACCCGGCCGGCCGGTTCCTCGGCGGCGGCCTCGGTGGCGGCCTGGGCGGAGGCGGCGGCGGAGGCGGAGGCGGAGGCGGCGGATGAGGCGCCCGGCGATCGGCCGGCGGTCCCAACCCGCCGTTCAGCCCGAGCCCGCCCCTCGGCGGGCCGAGCCCCGCCGGCTCCATCCGGTGATCGAGCTTCGCAACGTGGTGAAGACCTACCAGATGGGCTCGGTCGAGGTGCCAGCCCTGCGCGGCATCTCGCTCACCGTGGAACGGGGCGACTTCGTGGCGATCATGGGGGCGTCCGGCTCGGGAAAGTCGACCATGATGAACATCATCGGCTGCCTCGACGTGCCCACCCGGGGCCGCTACCGGCTGGATGGCGTCGATGTTCGCCGGCTGGACGAACGGTCTCTGGCGCGGATCCGCAACCGCAAGATCGGTTTTGTCTTTCAGAGCTTCAACCTGATCCCTCGCACCAGCGCGCTGGCAAATGTCGAACTCCCGCTCGCTTACGCGGGAATCCCTCCGAGGGACCGGCGGGTCCTCGCCATGAGCGCGCTGGAACGGGTGGGTCTGGGCGATCGCATGGACCACATGCCGAACGAGATGTCGGGAGGCCAGCAGCAACGCTGTGCCGTGGCCCGGGCGCTCGCCACCAATCCGGCCCTGATCCTGGCTGATGAGCCGACCGGCAACCTGGATACAGCATCGAGTGCCGAGGTCCTGCAGGTCTTCAGCGCCCTCAATGCGGAGGCCCGGACCGTCGTCCTCATCACTCACGAGGACGAGATCGCGGCGTACACCAAACGGCTGGTGCATCTGCGTGACGGTCACGTCGTGGCCGACGACCGCCGCTGCCCGATCGGCGCTCCTCCACCTCGTCCCCCGCGCCCGGTCGAGGCGGTTTCATGAACGGGCTGGAAAACGTCCGTATCGCCCTGCGAGGCATCTCCGCCAACAAGCTCCGTTCCGCCCTGACCGTGCTCGGCATCCTGATCGGTGTGGGCGCCGTCATCATTCTGGTCGCGGTCGGCAAAGGTTCGTCGACATCCGTGCAGAACCGGATCAAGAGCCTCGGCACCAACACGATCACGGTCTTCAATCGGGGCCGCTTTGGCGGCGGAACGGCCAGGACGGGAACACAGTCGCGGCGGATCCAGCTGACGATGGCCGACGTCAACGCCCTTCAGGACAAGACCCAGGCGCCCGACGTGCTGACCGTATCTCCGGTGACGCAGTCATCGGTGACCGCCACCTACAACGGAGCCACCTACAGCGTCCAGGTGACCGGCACCACGCCGTCGTATCTCGATGCCACCGATTATCACGTCCAGGCCGGCCGGTCGTTCACCGAGGACGACGTGACCAGCCGGAGCAGGGTCGCGGTCATCGGTCAGGACGCCGTGTCAAATCTCTTTCCCGCTGGCGTCAACCCCATCGGCCAGCGGATCAGGTTCGGCAACGCCACCTTTCAGGTCATCGGCGTCCTGGCCAAGAAGGGCTCCAACGGGTTCCAGAACCAGGACGCCGTTGCCATTGCGCCCTATACCGCAGTGCAGGACCAGCTGACCGGTGGGACGACCTTCAACCAGCTCGTCGTCCAGGGGAAGTCGTCCGGGAGCCTGGCGGCCGCCCAGGCAGAGATCACCAACATTCTCGCTTCGAGGAACGGCACCACGGCGGCCAATCTGCCCTTCCTGATCCTGAATCAAGGCAGCCTGCTGCAGACGTCCAACTCGACCAATGAGACCTTCACCGTGCTCCTCGGCGCGGTGGCCGCGATCTCGCTCCTCGTTGGCGGCATCGGCGTCATGAACATCATGCTGGTCACGGTGACCGAACGGACCCGCGAGATTGGAATCCGCAAGGCGATCGGCGCCCCCAAGAGCGTCATCCTGGTTCAGTTCCTGGTCGAATCTGTCTTGTTGTCGTTGATCGGCGGCATTGCCGGCGTCGCGGTCGGCCTCATCGGCAGCCAGTTCCGCATCGTCGGCGTCCAGCCGGTCATCGTCCCGTACTCCATCGCCCTCGCCTTTGGCGTGGCGCTCGCGGTCGGCGTGTTCTTCGGCTTTTATCCCGCCAATCGGGCTGCCTCGCTCCGGCCCATCGACGCATTGCGGTACGAATGATCTCTGAGGAGCCCTGATGTCCTATCCCGACCCCGCGGCCGAGCAGGTCACGACCGCAGAGCAGCCAGCCTACGGCGAGCTGCCGGCGCGTCCAGCCGACACCGACACTGGTCAGCAGGTGGCGTACGAGCCCGCGGCGGACCAAACCCCCTCCGAGGAAGAGGACGGCTATCTGGACGACGATGACGAATGGGTTAGTCAGGCGCCCAAGGGCTGGCGGGTGCGGGGCACGACCGGGATCCTGCTCCTGCTGCTGTTTGCCGCCGCCGGCTTCTGGGGTGGCTCGGCCTTGCAGAAGCACCACGACAAGTCCAGTGGAAGCACAGCTGCGGCTGCGGCTGCGGCTGCGTCGCGTTTCGCCGCCCTTGCTGGACGTGGCGGCACCGGCACGAGCACTGGAGGCCGCACGAGCGGAGGGGCTGCCGGTGGGGCCGGAACGGGTGGCACCGGAGGCGGGTTTGCCCGCAACGGCACAGTCGGGATTGTCACGACCGTCGAGGGCTCGACCGTCTATGTCACGGATAGCTCCGGCAACCTGGTGAAGGTCACGACCAACCCTTCTTCGACGGTCACCAAG
>JBPYFF010000320.1:0-5948 GCA_051984455.1 Acidimicrobiales bacterium
CTGGTGCGATGGGAGCCCCGGGCCTGTTCGAATTCACCGAGATCTCAGGGCCTGCGCCGCGAGCGGAGTCGTAGGCTCAAACATGCACCGAATCCTCATGCGAACCGTGGTCCTTGACTATCACGTGCCTGAACACAGCCCCGGGTCCACGTTGACATCGAGACCGACGATCCTCAATCTGAGGTCGATCGCCTTATCGGGAGTGGCGCCACCGTCGTGGAGGGGCACAAGGACTGGACAGTCCTCCGTGACCCGGCCGGATTGCTGTTCTGTGTCGTACCTCCTGGGTCCGAGGACTTTGCCGACGTCGCCCACCCGGTCGACTGACGACTGACCGGCCAGAGGGGCTGGCTCGTCTCAGCGGCCTGACCTTCGATCGCGACCCTGGGAAGGCGACCGTCCAAGAAGGATGGCAGCCACCAGTTTGCCTGGCCCAGCAACTCCATGGTGGCGGGTACGAGGACTACCCGGACGATGGTGGCGTCGACCGCGATGGCCAGCGCCAGACCCAGCCCGATTTCCTTCAGTGCCCTGACATCGGAGGCCAGAAAGCTCCCGAACACGACGACCATGACGGCGGCAGCAGCGGTGATCACCCGGGCGGTGCCGGTCAACCCCGCCGTGACCGAAGCGGCGTTGTCCCCGGTGGCGTCATAGTGCTCCCTGATCGTTGAGAGGAGGAAGACCTCGTAATCCATCGACAAACCGAACACGATGGCGAACAGCATCATCGGTGCCCACGCCTCGATCGGAGCGCCACTCACGCCGAGCAGGTGTCCGCCCTGTCCCCATTGGAAGACCACGACCATCACCCCAAAAGCGGCGCCAATGGAAAGAAGGTTCATCGTGACGGCCTTGACGGGAACGACGATCGACCGGAAGACCACCAGGAGGATCAAGAAGCTGATGGCGAGAACGCCGCCGAAGAACAACGGGAGCCGACGTCTCATCACGTGGGAGAAGTCGATGGCCGCGGCGGTCTCACCGCCGACATGACTGGATCGCGGGACAAGATCGCGGATTCGATGCAAGAGGCTGACCGTGGCCGCGTCCTGCGGCCCGCTGGTGGGTGTGACCGTCACCACCGCGGCCGCACCGGATGGGCTGGTGACCGGGTCCGTCACTCCTGCCACGCCAGGGGTTGCGCGCAACTCGGTCACGAGCTGTCGGAGGCCGGCGGCCGAGCCCGGCACCCTCATATCTGCCGCCACCACGATGGGCCCGTTGGCGCCCGGCCCGAATCCCCTGGCCACCAGGTCGAACGCCTGTCGTGTCGTGGAAGGCCCGGGATCGTTGCCGGCGTCGGCGAAGCCGAGCCTGATGCCGAACAGGGGTATGGCCATGACGACGAGCAGCACAAGACCGGTGGCGGCCAGTGGCCAGGGGCGGCGCTGGACAAAGCCGGCCCAGCGTTCCCAGAGACCGATCCGTCGACCGCGCGAGCGGCGGCCGACATGGAGTCGGTCAATGTTCAAGCCGGTGAACCCAATCAGGGCCGGCAGCAGCGTCAGCGCGGCCGCCACCGCGATCGCCACTGCTACCGACGTGCCGACCGCCAGCCCGTGCAAGTAATCGAGTCCCATCAAGAACATGCCCAGCAACGACACGACCACGGTGGAACCGGCAAACACCACCGCTCGCCCGGCGGTGGAGATCGCTTCCACGATGGCCGGTTCGGGATCGTCCAGGCGCAGGAGGGCAGCCCGGTACCGGGTCACGATGAAGAGGGCGTAATCGATGCCCACGCCGATGCCGATAATCGAGGCCACCTGAGGAGCGAAAGATGGAGTCGTGAAGAATCGGGCGACCAATCCGATCGACGCTGTGGTGAGACCGAGACCGACCAGCGCAGTCACGATCGGCAACCCCATGGCCACGACCGAACCGAAAGCCAGGATCAGGATGATGATCGCGGCCAGTAGACCGATGGCCTCGGTTGCCGGCAATCCACCAGTAGAGAACGCGTTGCCCGAGAACTGCACGTTGAGACCCCGCTGGCGCAGAGGTTTGGCCAGATGCTCCAACTCAGCCGCGGTGACGCTCGGCTTGACCCCGTTGTTAGCCAGGGTGAGAGGCGCGATCGCGATCATGCCTCCCGGCGCGACCTGCAGAGGGTCGAGCTGCGTGACTCCGTGTACCCCTTCGACGGTGTGCAGGTAATGATCGATCGTCGAACGGTGGCCGGGCAGGTTTGCGAAGACAATGGTCGCGGCATCTCCCGAACGCTGGGGAAACTCGCGCCTCAACAAGTCTTGGGCATGTTGGGAGTCGGTTCCGGGAAGCCGGCCGGTGCTGGTGGTCTTACCCCCGAGAACACCCGTCAAAGCAACCGTGCCGAAGAGCATCGCTATCCAGGCACCGATCACGGCGCGCCGGTGACGAAATGACGTGCGGGCGATTCGGGCAAGCATGAGATCCTCCGGTTCGTGGGCGAGTTTTTGGGCGCGCTGGCGCAGAGGTCGATTGGCCCTTCGTCAATCCCTCGTTGCTAACGGAGCTGGTTCAGGGGGTCGTGTACAGGACCCGCACAGCCCCGCCCGACGATCGGGCGTGGATGAGGCGGGCCGAGGTCGGGTCGGTGCGGACCTCGTTGCCGGATGAGCCACCGGATGACCCGATGTCCACCCGGTAGGTGGCCGACGTGTTGGGTAGCTGGATGGTGACTCCGCCGCCACTCGACCTGGCCGTCACCCGCTGAGGCGGCTGCGAAAACATCAGCCTGACGCCGCCGCCGCTCGAGCTGGCATCGACCGTTGGGCTCTCGGTGTCGGTGGCGCTGATACTGCCACCGCTTGAGCGGAGCACGAGCCGACCGCGTCCGCCAGTGACGCGGACCCCGCCACCTGACGCCGTCAGATCGAGGTCACCACCTGCGCGGTCGACGCGGATCCCGCCCCCGTCGCTGTGAATTCTGAGCGGCAGCGATTGCGGCATATGAATGGTGTAGTCAACCTTGCAGAACGGGTTGAACATCGGTGGGCAGCTGGACCGCACGACCAGCCGGCCGCCCTGCACGGTCACCTGGTTCGTCGCCGCGAAGAGACCTTCGCTCACAGCGGCGTCGACGACGACATTTCGTCCGGTCGTTCCGACAACCGCGACCGATCCACCGCCGGAGGAGATGTCGACCGACTGAACGGGCGAAGTCACGACGGTGTGGTTGTGGTGGCGTTGATGAGCGAGCAGGCCAACCCCCTGCATCACACCGAAGGCCAGCAAGACGACCGAGAAGAGACTGCCGCCAATGAACCAGGCCCTGCTGATTTTTCCGTTCATGCTTCTAGCCACCTCAGCACCGCCAGAACCCGACGATGACCGTGCTCCGTGGCGGGGAGATCGAGCTTGGTCAGGATGTTGCTGATGTGCTTCTCGACCGCGCCGTCGGAAACGACAAGCGTTTCCGCGATGGAGCTGTTGCTTCGGCCCTCGGCCATCAAGGAGAGCACTTCGCGCTCGCGGCGGGACAGGCGTTCCAGCGGGTCGCGACGACGGCTGCGGGCGAGCAACTGGGCTACCACCTCCGGATCGAGCGCGGTCCCGCCCCCGCCGACCTGACGAACAGCCGCGACGAAATCGACAACGTCTGCAACCCGGTCCTTCAGCAGGTAACCGACCCTGGACGCGTCGCCTCTAAGCAATTCAGCCGCGTAGTGCTCTTCCACATACTGGGAGAGGACGAGGACGGCGACCTCTGGCCAGCGCTGGCGGATGGTGACAGCGGCGCCCAGCCCCTCATCAGTGTGAGTGGGCGGCATACGGACATCCACGATGGCGATGTCGGGCCGTTGCCGGTCAACAACCTCGACCAGGGCGTCACCATCGCCGACGGCAGCCACCACTTCCTCGCCCGCGTCGGTGAGCAGGCGGGTTAAACCGGCCCTTAGCAGCACCGAGTCTTCCGCGATCACGACGCGCATGGGATCTCCGCCAGCACCGCCGTGGGACCGCCCTCTGGGCTCAGCACGTGGAGCCAGCCGCCGTGGGCCCTCACGCGGTCGGCCAGGCCCGACAGGCCGCCGCCTCCCGTCAGCCTGGCGCCGCCCACTCCGTCGTCGGTGATCTCAGCAACCAGCCGGTCGTCGCGGCGAACAATCGTCACCGACGCCCCCTTGGCCTTCGCATGCTTGGCCACGTTGGTCAGCGCCTCCAGCACGACGAAGTAGACCGTGCTCTCGATGGCCGCGGTCGGACGGTGTGGCACGTCTACGGTGAGTGTGACTGGGACAGGGGAGCGAGCCACCACCGCTGACAGGGCGGCGTCGAGCCCGCGGTCCTCGAGGATGGCAGGATGAAAACCGCGGACCAGCTGGCGCAGCTCGGCCAGAGCGGCCTTGGCGTCCTCGTGGGCGCCCTTGACCAGGAGACGGGCCCCTTCAGGGTCCCGCTCAAAGCGCTCATCGGCTTGTCCGAGGTCCATGGCGACAGACACGAGGCGCTGCTGGGCGCCGTCGTGCAGGTCTCGTTCGATGCGCCGGCGTTCCGCCTCGGCGGTGTCAACGGCTGCGGTCCGGCTGGCTTCCAGCCGTGCGACCTGCGATTTGAGGTCTTCCCTGGGCATCAGCAGCCACCCGGCCAGGCGAGCACCGAGTCGAGCGAGGAGCAGCGTCACCCACGGGGCGACCAGTACGAAACCGATGATGCCGGCGACCGCTGCGACCGCCGACGCGCCGGCCGTACCGACCGTCAATAGCCCGAAATGAGCCGCGCCCCCCGGCAACGACCGGTAGTACGCCGGCAGGGCGATCAGAAGCAGGGAGCCGCACCAGGCGGTCACAGTGACGACAAAGGTGATGAGGCCGACCGGGAGAAGCAGTGCCAGGTAGGCGATCTCCCGCCACCGACTCGGAGTCGTCACGCGGGTCTTCAGCCGTTCCCACCACGACGCCCCGGGGATCGGCGGATGAGCATCTCCAACGTCGAGGCCGAGCAGAGCCCGGAGGCGGGAACGCTCGACCCGGCCCATGAAACGGGTCATGACGAACAGTGCCCACCCGAGCACCACCGCCACGGGAAAGATAGGCAAGAGGCCGACAGCCAGCACCAGCAGAGTGACCGTCGGCACGAAATAGAGCACGCCCACGAACGGGTCCAGCATGGCCTCGACAAGGGACGACCACACGGTTAGCGGCCTCCGCCACGGTCGGAACAGGGCCGTCAACACAGCTACCACGGTAAAGACTCCGCTGCCCCCCGGCCATGAGGCCAACCCCCGTCCGGCCGGTAGGGCTAGCCCTACCTTGCCTGCGATCCACTAGACCGGTGGCCATCGGAGCAGAGACACACAAGGTAGAGACACTCAAGGTAGAGACACTCAAGGCACGGACATTCCGGGTCCGAGCCGCGGGTGCTCGGCCAGCCCGTGACCGCGCCGCCCTGGCCGCGATCGTGACGTCGACCGGCCTCGCTGCGGTCCTCGTCTTTCGCCACCTCGGAACAAAGCCGTTGTGGCTGGACGAAACGGTGAGCGTCGCGGTCGCCCGCCGGCCACTCACCCGGGTGCTGGCGGTGCTGCCTCATCGCGACGCCAACGCCGGGCTCTACTACCTCCTCCTTCACGCCTGGCTGCGTTTCGGCCACGGTGCCGGCTGGACGCGGGTGCCGTCGGCGGCGGCATTCGTGGCGACCGCCGGGCTGGCCGCCTGGCTCGGCAGCCGTTGGCGGGGCTGGTGGTTTGGACTGGTTTGCGGCGTGCTGGTGGCGACCAATCAGTTCCTTCTCTTCTACGGCCAGGAGGCACGGCCCTACGCACTCGCGGTCATGGTGGCGGTGGCCTCCACCGCGGCGTTGTTCTGGCGGGATGGGGAACCGGCGCCCGCGGCGCACGTCATCCTCACCGTCGTCCTGTTATATCTCGACCTCTTTGCCGTCCTGTTTGTGGCCGCCCAGGCCAGCGCGGTTGTTGTCCATCGTTGGCGGCGGGGGCAAGTGCCGGCGGAGTTGCTCAGGTG
>JBPYFF010000321.1:0-3816 GCA_051984455.1 Acidimicrobiales bacterium
TGCGGCAGTAGCGCCAAAAAAACCTCCACTGGCGCGTCGGCGACCACTGTAACGTCGTCGGCCAGCAGCACGGCGGCCCCCTCATCGAACTCCGGCGTCATATCGACGGCCAGCAGCTCAAAGGGCACCATCCTGGTGGACGCCAAGGGCAAGTCGCTGTACGTCTTCGATAAGGACACGGCCGGAAAGATCGCGTGCACAACTGGCTGCGTGGCGATCTGGCCACCGCTCGTAGTGCCAAACGGAACCTCCGCTCCCACCAACGTGATGGATGTGACTGCCACGCTCAGCACGGTGATGCGGCCGGATGGTACGACCCAGCTGACGTCGGACGGCCGGCCTCTCTACACCTTCTCGGGTGACTCCGCCGCCGGCCAGGTCAACGGCGACGGCTTCGCTGGGGGGATCTGGCACGTCGCCAAGGCGAGCGGCAACGGAAGCGCCCCCGCCGCCGGCGGCGCCTCGGGCACGACCACGCCCAGCTCCAGCTCGAGCTCTTCGGGCGGCTACGGGTATTGAGCAAACCGTGCCGCACCCAAGCGTCGAGCGGGTCCGGACGGCGCTTCGTGCGGCAGGCTTGACCACCCGGGTGCGGGAGCTGCCCGGCTCGACCCGCACCTCGCAGGAGGCGGCCGCAGCCCTCGGCGTAGCCGTCGGCCAGATCGCCAAGTCCCTGGTGTTCCTGGCTGACGGAGAGCCGGTCATGGTTGTCGCGAGCGGGGCCGACCGGGTCGACACAGGCCGTCTGGCGGCCCACGTCGGAGTGACGGGCATCAGTCGGGCTGACGCCGAACGGGTGAGGGCGGCGACCGGTTATCCGGTCGGGGGTGTCAGCCCGGCCGGGCTCCACGGTCGCCTGCGGGTGCTGATCGACCGGGGGCTGGCGCCTTTCGAGGTCGTCTGGGCGGCGGCGGGAACACCCAACTCGGTGTTCCCCACCACGTTCTTCGAGCTGCTCCGCGTCAGCGGCGGCGAGGAGGCTGACGTCAGCGAGCGGTAGGCCCCCGCGGCGGGACGACCCGGATGTGGAGCTCCTGGAGTTGCGCCTCGGTCACGGGACTGGGGGCGCCCATCAAGAGGTCGCGCGCTGACTGATTGAGGGGGAAAGCGATGACCTCGCGCAGGTTGGCCTGGTCTTCGAGGAGCATCAACAGCCGGTCAAAGCCGGGGGCGATGCCGGCATGAGGCGGGGCACCGTAGTGGAACGCGTGCCAGAGGGCAGGGAACGATTGCTCGATCCGATCGCGACCGTAACCGGCGATCGCGAATGCGGCCTCCATGACCTCGGGCAGGTGGTTGCGGACCGCGCCCGAGGAAAGCTCGAGCCCGTTGCCCACCAGGTCGTACTGGTAGGCGAGGACGTCGCCCGGGTCCTTGGTGCGAAGCGCCTCCAGCCCGCCCTGCGGCATCGAGAACGGGTTGTGGGAGAAGTCCCAGCTCCTCGTGTCCTCCTGCCATTCGTACATCGGGAAGTCGACAACCCAGCAGAAGACCAGTTCGTCGGGGTCGGCCAGGCCGAGCTCCCGGCCGGCATTGGTCCGCTGTTCGCCGAGCGCGGCGCTGGCTTTTGTCGAGGGACCGACGGTGATCAAGACCGCGTCGCCCGGTTCGGATGCCGTCGTCTGCACGATCGTCCGGGTCTCGCCGTCGGTCAGCTTCCGCGCCAGGGGTCCCTTGGTGCCCTGGGGATCAAGCTGCAACCAGGTACCGGTCACCCCCGTCGTCTTGCTGGCGTCGGCGAAGGCGTCGAACCACCTCCGGGAGCGGGTCGCTCCGCCGGGGATGCGCAACGCCCGGATGGTGTGGCCGAGCTCGGGGGCCTGTTGAAACATCGGCAGCTCCGTCCCACCGCCGAGCTCGCCGCTCAGGTCTTCGATCAACAGCTCGAAACGGAGGTCGGGCTTGTCGGTGCCGTATCTCGCCAGCGAGTCGGCGAAGGTCAGCCGGGGAAAGGGCGTCTTGGTCCGCTTGGTCGACAGCTCGGCGGTGACCCGGGCCATCAGCAGCTCCACTTCTTCGAACACGTCGTCCTGGGTGGCGAAGGCCATCTCCAGGTCGACCTGGTAGAACTCGCCCGGGCTGCGATCGGCCCGCGACGCCTCGTCGCGAAAGCACGGCGCGATCTGGAAGTAGCGCTCGACCCCGCCGACCATCAGCAGCTGTTTGAACTGCTGCGGGGCCTGGGGCAAGGCGTAGAACTCACGCGGGTACAGCCGGCTGGGAACGAGAAAGTCCCGGGCCCCTTCGGGCGAGCTGGCGGTGAGGATCGGCGTCTGCACTTCCAGGAAGCCCCGCTCGGCCAGGTGGGTCCGCACCAGCTGGGCCAGCCGGGCCCGCTGGACGAGCCGTTCGACCAGGGGCCCCCGCCGCAGGTCGAGGTAGCGGAACCGCAACCGGGCCTCCTCCGAGACGTCGGTGTCTCGCTCGACCGGGAAGGGCAGGACGTCGGCGCGGGCAAGGACCTCGACGTTGTTGACGGCCACTTCCACCGTGCCGGTCGCCAGCTTGGCGTTGTAGTCCTTTTCCTCGCGCTTGACGACGACCCCTTCAACGCTGATCACGCTCTCCACCCGTAGCCGTGACAGCGTCGCAAAGGGAGGGTCGTCCGGGTGAGAAACGAGCTGCACCACTCCCGCGGCGTCACGCAGGTCGACGAAAAGCAGTCCGCCGTGGTCCCGCTTGGCCCCGATCCAGCCGGCCAGCCGGACGGATCCGCCGACCTGCGCTTCCCTGATCTCGCCGCAGCGCAGAGACCGGTACCGGTTCGAGACGAGCTCAACCATCCGGTGCGAGGCTACCGGTCGCCTGATCCAGCAAACGGTTGACATCGCGGCGGAGGGCGTCGACCTCGTCCCGGAGCCCGTCGACATCGGCGCGGAGCGCTGTGACCTCGGCCTCGATCGTGACCGGCGGACGCGACGGCGGGGGTGCTGATGGTGTTGCCTCGACCTCCTGCTCCTGGCCGCCCAACAGGTGGCAGAAGCGTTCTTCCCGCTGACCGGGTAGACGTTCCATCCGCCTCACCATGGCCTCCGGTCGGGAGGCGAGCCGGTCGAGGACACCCTCGACTCCCCCCAACTCCTCGAAGCTGGCGTAGCGATCGGTCCGGGCCTTGAGCTCCGCCACCGTCTGGGGCCCTCGGAGCATGAGAACAGCCAGCACCGCCTGCTCCTGCTCGATGAGCGCCCACACCTCGCCCGTGACGTGGCGATATTTCGTCACCCGGGCATGAGCCGGGTACACCACCCGCGTCAGTTGCTTCTCCCGCAGAGAAGCGAGCGCCCCGGTCATCGTCTCCCGGTCGTAGAGCACGACCGGGTCGCGATTGGTCGTCTGGTTGCACGCCAGCAACAGCGAGTTCAACGTCAACGGGTACTGATCGGGCGTCAACGCCTCCTTCTCGATGAGGCAGCCGAGAACCCGTTGCTCCTCGCGTGTCAGTTCGACCATGGCCGTATGCTGCCCGGCAGGAAAAGGAGGCGCCAGATGGAAGCCAGCAGCCGCAACAGCTTCGGGGCCGCTGCCCGGCTATCGATGCCGGACGGCCGATCGTTCCAGATGTACCGGCTGGACCGGCTCGCCCCCGCCCGTGACACGACGCGGCTGCCCTTTTCCCTGAAAATCCTGCTGGAAACCCTGTTGCGCCACGAGGACGACGTCACCGTCAGAGCGGCGGATATCGAGGCCATGGCCGGGTGGGACCCGGACGCGGAGCCGAGCCGCGAGATCGCCTTTGCACCGGCTCGCATCCTGATGCAGGACTTCACCGGTGTTCCCGCGATCGTTGACCTGGCGGTGATGCGCGATGCCATGTCC
>JBPYFF010000322.1:0-13414 GCA_051984455.1 Acidimicrobiales bacterium
GGCGAAAAGCCGGTCACTCGCGCCGGTGTGGAAGGGGTCGGCCGCCAGCCCGTAAACGGTGTCAGTCGGGACACCGACAATGTCGCCGGCCGTGAGCGCCTCGGCCGCCTGCTTGACCGCAATCGAGGGGGGTGGGTCTCCGTAGGCGGCAAGAATCGCCATCAATCCGACGCTAACCCGCGGCGGTGGGTTCCCGTGAGCCAATCGAGCCTGAGCCAGATCACTGGCGCGCGACCAGCATCCGGTCGCGGCCGGCGAGGTCCTGCCTCACTTCGGCGGAGGAGAAATCGGCCGCCCGCGCCAGATCGACAACAGCGGCCGCCTGATGGGGCGCCATCTCGAGCACGAGCGTTCCCGGCCGAGCGAGCCACCGCACCGCATCCCGCACGATGATCGAGATTGCGTCCAGTCCGGCCGGGCCGCCGTGCAATGCGGCCGCCGGCTCCCACTGCCGCACTTCCGCGGGCAGCGCGGTCATCTCCTCTGTGGTCACGTAGGGAGGGTTGGACACAGCCAGCGAGACCCGGCCTTTCAGCGTGTCGGGCAGCGCCGACCACCAGGAGCCCAAAAGGACCCGGACACGCGCCGCGGCAAAGCCGCCCAGCCCGGCCAGGTTGGCCCGGGCAACGGCCAGCGCCTGATCCGAGCTGTCGGTGGCCAGTACCACCCCCCGCCGGCCTTCGGCCGCCAATGACAACGCGATCGCGCCCGACCCGGTGCCGAGGTCGACGATCACCGGGTCGGCGACACCCATTTCGACCAGCCGCTCAAGCTCGGCCAGCGCGACCGAGACCACCTGTTCGGTCTCCGGGCGAGGGATCAACACCCGCGGGTCAACCATCAGGTCGAGCCGGCGGAATCCCCAGCGCCCGAGCACATACTGCAGCGGCTCACCCGCAGTCCGCCGAGCCACCATCTGCTCGAAGTAGGCCGCCGCCCGGCGCGATACCGGCTCGTCCAGGAGCAGCGGCCACGGATCTGACGCCGCCTCCTCGACCATCCGCCTGGCTTCGACCACCGAGTTCAGCTGCCTGGCCGCGGCCGCGTACCGCCTGCGCCAGGTGTCGCTCAGTTTTCGCCCTGGAGCTGGCGGGCCCGCTCGTCGGTGGCCAGCCCGTCGACGAGTTCGTCCATGTCACCCATCAGCACCTTGTCGAGCTTGTAGAGGGTGAGACCAATGCGGTGGTCGGTGACCCGGTTCTCTTTGTAGTTGTACGTGCGGATCTTCTCCGAGCGACCGCCCCCGCCGATCTGGCTCCGGCGGCTCTGGCTGAGCTCAGCCGCCTGGCGGTCCTGCTCGGCTTTGAGCAGCCGGGCCCGCAAGACCTGCATCGCCTTGGCCCGGTTCTGGATCTGGCTCTTCTCGTCCTGCATGGAAACCACGATCCCGGTCGGCACATGGGTGATCCGCACGGCCGAATCGGTGGTGTTCACCGACTGACCGCCCGGTCCGGTCGACCGGTAGACGTCTATCCGCAGGTCCTTTTCATCCACATTGACGTCGATGTCCTCCGCTTCAGGCAGCACCGTCACGGTGGCCGACGACGTGTGCACCCGCCCCTGCGACTCAGTGACGGGCACCCGCTGGACCCGGTGGGGGCCACCCTCGTACTTGAAACGGTTCCACGCGGTCTCGCCCTTCACCAGGAAGGTGACCTCGTTGAACCCGCCCATGTCCGACGGGTCCGAACCCAGCACCTCCACTTTGAGTCCATGGCGCTCGGCATACCGGACGTACATCTCGAACAGGTCCTTCGCGAAGAGGTTGGCCTCTTCGCCGCCTTCCGCGCCGCGGATCTCGACGATGACGTTCTTGCCGTCGTTGGGGTCCTTCGGAAGGAGCAACACTTTGAGCTCCTCATCCAGGCGGGCGATGGTTGCTTCCGCCTGATCGAGCTCCGCTCGAAGGACATCACGGTCGTCGCCCTCGGCGTCGGGAAGCAGTTCCTTGGCCGCGGTCAGGTCGTCATGAGCTTGCCGGTACTGCCGGTAGGCAGCCACGATCGGCTCGAGCTGCTTGCGCCGGCGAGCGAACTCTCGAACCTGACGAGGATCGGCGAACACCGCCGGGTCAGAGAGCCGCCCCACCACTGACTCGTATTCCTCTTCCAACCCGGCGAGGCGCTCAAGCATCAGGGTTCGAGGGTACCGGGCACCGGGCCCGCGCCGGCAGAGGGCGCGTCCGGCCTACTTCTTTTTGCCCCGGCGGCCGTAGCGCCGTTCGAAACGCTCGACCCGCCCACCGGTGTCGACGAGCTTCTGCTTGCCGGTGTAAAACGGGTGGCACTCGTTGCAGAGCTCGACGTGCAGCGATCCCTTGGTCGATCGGGTCGTGAAGCTATTGCCGCACGAACACTGCACAGTGGCGGTCTGATAGTCGGGATGTATGTCGGTCTTCATTGCTGCTCCAGTGCGCTCAGATGACAGGCGCCGGGGTCTTGGCGATCTCGGCCAAAAACTCGTCGTTGCTCTTTGTTGTCTTGATCTTGTCCATCAGTAGCTGCAGCCCGGCGGCCTCGCTGCCTTCGTTGCCGAGGGCGTTGAGCACCCGCCGGAGCTTCCAGACCTGCTGTAGCTGATTCCGGTCGAACAGCAGCTCTTCGTGCCGGGTCGAGCTGGCGTTGACATCGAGCGCCGGATAGAGCCGGCGTTCCGACAGCTTGCGGTCCAGCCTCAACTCCATGTTGCCGGTGCCCTTGAACTCTTCGAAGATCACCTCGTCCATGCGGCTCCCGGTTTCCACGAGAGCCGTAGCCAGGATCGTCAACGATCCACCTTCTTCGATATTCCGCGCCGAGCCGAAGAATTTCTTGGGCGGATACAGCGCACCGGTGTCGATGCCCCCCGACATGATCCGGCCCGACGCCGGCTGGGCCAGGTTGTAGGCGCGCGCCAGCCGGGTGATGCCATCGAGCACGATGACCACATCCTTGCCGAGCTCGACCAGCCGCCGGGCCCGCTCCATCGCCAGCTCTGCCACCTGGGTGTGCTCTTCCGACGGGCGGTCGAAGGTGGAGGCGATCACTTCTCCGTTCACCGATCGTCGCATATCGGTTACCTCCTCAGGGCGCTCGTCGACGAGCAGCACCATGAGGTGGACCTCGGGGTTGTTGGACTCGATCGAGTGGGCGATCTGCTTCAACACCGTCGTCTTGCCGGCCTTGGGCGGTGAGACGATGAGGCCCCGCTGGCCCTTGCCGATCGGAGAGATGAGGTCGACGATGCGGGCGGTGACGTTGGCGGGATCACCCGGCACCTCGAGCCGCAACTTCTGATCTGGAAACAGGGGGGTCAGGTCCTCGAACTTGGACCGGGTCCTGGCCTCGTCGGGCGTCAGCCCGCTAACCGTGTCGATCCGTAGCAAAGCGGGGTACTTCTCGTTGCTGCCGGCCGGCCGGCAGGCCCCCTCGATCTCGTCGCCTTTCCGGAGGGCGAACCGCCGGACCTGGCTGATGGACACGTAGACGTCGCTGGCGCTCGCCAGGAAGCCACGGGTCCGGAGGAAGCCGTAGCCCTCGTCGCGCAGATCGAGGAATCCCCTGACCGGAATCGGCTCCCCCGAATACTGCTGTTCTCCTCCCTGGCCCTGCAGGTCGCGGTCTGCCCGGTCTCCGCGGTCCCGGCCACGCCGGCGGCGGTTGCGCCGGTTGCCCGGCTCGCCCTCGAACCGGGATCGGTCGATGTGGGCCGTCCCTGGCTGGCCTGGCACGGGGCCTCCTCGGTTCTCCTGCACGGCGGACGAGTGGGTGCTTACAGCCGGCTCACTCTGGTTGTCGGCCCGCACCGCCCCGTTGGTCGCCGCGTCCGTGGCGGGCTCTGTCGGGTCAGGCTCGTTGGAGCCGTCCGACCGGTCCGGGCTCTCCCCGCGTCCGGTGTCGGTCGGGCTGACCTGGTCGCCGCCACCATCAGAGCCGTCAGTGGGGGGCGGAGCGCCCTCCGACACCCTCGCGTCGGCGGCCGGGGTGCTCCCGTCAGTGCCCGGGGTCTCGGTGGTCGCCTTCTTTGCCCGGGTCCGCCGGGGCTTCTCGCTCGTCGTTGCCTCAGTCAGCTCGACGCCCGTCGCCCTCAGGATCTGGGTGATGAGGTCGGCCTTCCTGGCTCGACTGCCGGGCTTGGTGCCAAGGGCATCGGCGATGGCGTAGAGCTCCTCTCGCTCTTTGGCCTCAAGGACCGAGCGTTCGAGCTGCGGCTCGCTCATCGGGTTACCTCGTCTGGTTGTTGGATGGTGAGGTGGTGTCTCCGCTTCCGGTTGCCCACCCTGTCCTCGGTCGGGCGCGAGGTCGGATTCCGGCCAGGTGCCCAACGAGGTTGCGTCGTTGCTCAGGTAGTGACAGCTCTGGTGGAGATACCAATGAGCCCCACCGTCCCAGTCACCAGCCTCCCGAACCCGCTCCGTCTGGAGCGCATCTGTGTCCGTCTCGGCGAGCGATGACGCCCCTCATGGTACCACCTCGTGCGATCCCAGCAACCACCACCCGGGGAAGGGCGCCGGCTAAAGGCCGAGCTCGGCCCGAATGGCGTGACGATCCGCCTCGATCGCCGTCGGTACCGCGATCTGGCTGATTGCGATGTCGGGATCCTTCAGTCCGTGCCCGGTGAGAACGCACACGACCGTGGCGCCCTCGGGCACCCCCATCTTGACCAGCCCGGCCACTGAAGCAGCGGAGGCCGGTTCGCAGAACAATGACTCGGACTGGGCCAGATAGCGATAGGCATCGAGGATCTCGGTGTCGCTGACCGCGAAGATCCCCCCGCCCGATTCCGAGGCCGCCGCCGTTGCCCCGTACCACGACGCCGGTCGCCCGATCCGGATCGCGGTCGCGACCGTTTCCGGCTCGTCGATCGGGTGGCCGGCGACAATCGGCGCCGCTCCCTCGGCCTGGAACCCGAGCATCCTCGGGAGCCGGGTGACCCGCCCGGCGTCCTGATACTCGCGATAGCCCTTCCAGTAGGCGGTGATGTTTCCGGCATTGCCCACCGGGATGCAGTGGTAGTGAGGAGCGTCGCCGAGGGCATCGACAATCTCAAACGCGCCGCTTTTCTGACCCTCGATGCGATAGGGATTGATGGAGTTGACGATCGTGATAGGCGCGGTGTCGCCCAGCTGGCGAACGATCTGCAGGGCGGCGTCAAAGTTGCCCCGAATCTGTAGAACCCGCGCCCCGTGGATGAGCGCCTGGGCCAGCTTGCCGAGAGCAATGTGGCCGTCAGGGATGAGGACAGCACAGGTCAGACCAGCCCTCGCGGCGTAGGCAGCTGCCGACGCCGAGGTGTTGCCGGTCGAGGCACAGACAACCGCCTTCGCCCCCTCCTCCACTGCCTTGGAGATGGCGACCGTCATCCCGCGGTCTTTGAAGGAACCGGTCGGGTTGGCTCCTTCGATTTTCAGGTAGACGCTCGCCCCGACTCGTTCCGAGAGCCGGGGGGCGAACAAGAGGGGCGTACCGCCCTCGAGCAGCGTGACCACCGGTGTCTCCTCGGTTACAGGAAGCAAGCCCCGGTACTCCTCGATCACCCCCCGCCACATTGGATTCATTCCCCGCCAATGACCCGAATCAGACCGCCGATCTGGTCGACGACGTCGAGCCCTCGAAGGTTGTGCAGGCAGGCCTGGACATCGCGCTCGCGTGCCGTATGGGTAATGAAGATCAACCTCGCTTCGTCACCCAGGCCGACCTGTTCCATCGACCGGATCGAGACCTCATGGTCACCGAACACTCCCGCAACCGCGGCGAGAACGCCGGGACGGTCGACGACCTCGAGGTTGAGGTAGTACTCCGATTGCAGCTCGTCGACAGGACGAATGGCGGCCTGGCGCAGTGTGACGGTTCTGCCTGCGCCGCCCGTCCTGGCGTTGTGGGCGGCGTCCAGCAGATCACCCAGCACTGCGCTCGCCGACGGCATGCCGCCCGCGCCGCGACCGAGCAGCATGAGCTCGCCGACGGCATCCCCTTCGACGAACACGGCGTTGAAGGAGTCCCGCACCGACGCAAGTGGATGAGTTGCCGGGAGCATGGCGGGATGAACCCTTACCGCCACCTCGTCATCTTCAGTCCGCTCGACCACTGCCAGCAGTTTGATGACATATCCGAGCCGGGTCGCGTGGGCGATGTCGGCTGCGGTGATCCGGCTGATCCCCTCCCGGTAAACATCGCCGGCAACGACGCGAACACCGAAGCAGACGCTGCCGAGGATGGCGGCTTTGGCGGCCGCATCGTAACCCTCCACATCGGCCGTTGGGTCCCGTTCGGCGTATCCCAGCCCTTGCGCTTCTGCCAGGGCATCGTGATACGAGGCGCCCTGTTCGGTCATGCGAGTCAGGATGTAGTTGGTCGTACCATTGACGATTCCGATCACGCGACGGATCCGCTCGCCCGCCAGCGACTCGCGCAGTGGCCGGATGAGCGGGATGCCTCCGCCGACCGCGGCTTCGAAGAGAAGATCAACGCCGCTGGTGGTTGCCGCCTCGAACAGCTCCGAGCCGACATTGGCAAGAAGTTCCTTGTTGGCGGTGACGACCGGCTTGCCCGCCTTCAACGCATGCAAGATCAGACTTCGCGCCGGCTCGATACCGCCAATCACCTCAACGACCACGTCGACAGTCGGGTCGCTGACCACAGCTTGGGCGTCGTGGGTGAGGATGCCTTCGGGTACCGACACCTCCCGCTGCTTGGCCACGCTGCGAACCGCGACCGCGGCGAGCTCGAGCCGAATCCCGCTGCGGGCGGATATGGCTTCGCCGTCGCCAAGTATCAACTGCACCAGGGCGGAACCGACGTTGCCACAGCCGAGGAGTCCGACCCGAACCTTCGCTCCACCCATAGCCACCACTATGCGTCGAGCCTGACCAGATCGTCGTAGGTCTCCCGACGCACCACGACCCGTGCCCGGCCATTTCGGACGAAGACCACTGGAGGCCGGCCGACCTTGTTGTAGTTCGACGCCATCGAGTGGCCGTATGCGCCGGTGACGGGCGTCGCCAGGATGTCGCCAACGGACAGGTCTGCGGGCAGCCGGGCATCCCGGACGATCACATCGCCCGATTCACAGTGTTTGCCGACTACGGTCGCAGCGAGATGGCGCGGAGCACCGGTCGACCTGGGGAGAAATGCCTCATAGCCGCTGCCGTAGAGAACCGGCCGTGGGTTGTCGCTCATGCCCCCGTCCACGCTCACATAGGTCCGGATGCCGGGAATTTGCTTGATGGTGCCCACCGTGTAAAGGGTGATGGCTGCGGCCGCGACGATGGCCCGGCCCGGTTCAGCGGTCACGCGCACCGATGTCGGGATGCCGGCCTCCACCGTCGCCCGGCGCACCGCGGAGGCGAACTCAGAGATGGTCGGCGCCTTTTCCCCCTCCACATACGCCACACCGAGACCCCCTCCGATGCACAGTTCCCGCAATCCGAGGGGGAGGAAAAAGCCGGCCAGCAGTCCGACCGCTCGTTCGAACGACGAGACCTCGAAGATCTGGCTACCGATGTGGGCGTGTATCCCGACCAGCTCGACGGGCATGGCGGGCCGCCGCAGCCGCTCAACCGCTTCCGCCGCCGCGCCCGACGCCAGCCCGAGCCCGAACTTGGAATCATCCTGTCCCGTCTGAACGTACGTGTGAGTGTGGGCCTCGATGCCGGGCGTCACCCGCAACAGCACCGGCGGTCTCCCCGTCGGAGAAAGCCGCTCGATACGGTCGATTTCGTCGAACGAGTCGATGACGATCCGGCGGAATCCCTCCTGGAAAGCGAGAGCCAGCTCGTCGTCGGATTTGTTGTTGCCGTGCAGGATCAAGCGGCCGGCCGGCACGCCCGCCTTCAGTGCGACCTGACTCTCGCCCCCGGTCGATACGTCGATGCACATTCCCTCTGATTGCGCCACCCTCGCCATCTCTTTGCAGAAGAACGCCTTCGAGGCGTAGGCCACCCCTTCGCCGAAGGCGGCCACCGCCTCCTGGCACCGCCGCCGGATGTGGTCCTCGTCGTACACGAACACCGGTGTGCCGACTTTCCGGCAGAGCTCGATCAAGTCGACGCCACCAACCGCCAGCCGGCCGCCGGCGTCCAGCGTTGCGGTGTCCGGGAGCAGGTCCGGCGGCAGGGGGGAAGAAAGGCCCATGTCGGTGGTCATCACATTCTCTCGGGGGCTGCCACTCCGAGCAGGCCGAGCGCGATGGCGAACCCTATCCGGGCCGCCTCAACCAGCCACAGCCGGGCTTGAGTCAACGGCTCCGGGACGTCGCTATGGAGGACGTAACAATCGTGATAGAAGCCGTGAAAACGATCGGCCAGCTCCCGTACCCACGTCGTGAGCTTGTGGGGAGCGCGCTCCACGCAGGCTTCCTCCACGACGTCGGGCAGGGCCGACAACGAGCGCAGGATGTCGAGCTCTCGTTCCTCCACGAGCAGGCTCAGGTCGGTGCCCTCTATGTGGCCGCGCACCACGTTGCGCCTGGCCGCCTCCCGACCGATCCCCGCGATACGGGCGTAGGCCATCTGCACGTAGAAGACCGGGCTCTCCTTCGACTCGGCTCTGACTTTGTCCAGATCAACCGTCGTCGTCTGGTCGATGGAGTTGACCAGGCTCAGCAACCGCATAGCGTCCGGACCGATGTCGTCGACGAGGTCGTCGAGGTCGACCGCATTGCCCGCCCGCTTCGACATGCGCCCGCTGGCCAGCGAGATCATCTGCCCAATCCGGATCTCCAGCCGGTCGGGCACGACGCCGAGGGCCGCCACGCCGGCTCGAAGGCTCGCGACCTGCCCCTGGTGATCGGCGCCCCACACATCGATGACCCGATCGAACCCGCGGATCATGAACTTGTTGCGGTGATAGGCGATATCACCGGCGAGATACGTCCACTCGCCATCCGAGCGCCGAAGAACTCGCTTCTCGCGAGGGTCCCCGAAGCCGGCCGTGCGCAGCCAGGTGGCGCCGTCTGCTTCGAATACGAGGCCGCGCTGGCGAAGTAGCTCCACCGTCTCCTTGACCGCCTCCCTCTCCTCGATCGACGCCTGGCTGTACCACTCATCGAAAGTGATATTGATCTCGCGCATCTGAAGCTGGATGTATCCGAGGATCCGCTCGGCCGCCCACCGCCCCGCCACGGTCACGTCCTCCGGGCCCTCGTACGCGGCCGCCAGCCCCTTGATGAAGGCGGCGCCGTAACCGCCTTCCGGGAGCGGAGTTCCGTCCCGCCGGGCCAGGACGCTCCCGCCCAGCCGCTTGATCTGGCCACCGGTGTCGTTGACGTAGTACTCGCGGCTGACCTGCCAGCCGCAGCGGGCCATCAGCCGGGCGACGGCGTCGCCATAGGAGGCGAACCAGCCGTTCCCGACATGGATGGGACCGGTCGGGTTGGCGGACACGAACTCGACCTGCACCCGCTCCCCATGGCCGAGGTCGGCCCGGGCGTAGTCCTGCTCGCCCGCGCCGACGACGTCTCGCAGCACGTCGTACAACCAGGCGTCGTCCAGGTAGAAGTTGATGAATCCAGGGCCGGCCACTTCGATCTTGGTGACGTGGACCGGCGGGTCAGCGGCCAGGCGGTCCCGCAGCTCATGTGCGAGCTGTCGAGGAGGTCGCCCCGCGGCCTTGCTGGTCGTGAGGGCCACGTTCGTCGACCAGTCACCGTGCTCGCGCCGGGCCGGCGGCTCGAGGTGAAGCGGCCCCGGCCCGGCGTCAACACCGAGGCCGCGGAGGGCGTCCGTGGTGGCGTCGGCGAGGCGGTCGCGGATCGTCGGCATCAGAACGACCATGGTCGCAGGTCTCGCGCCTCGGTGGCGATCCGTTCCGGCGGGCGGGCCGAAGCTGCCCGCATGGCCGACTATCCTCGGGTGTTCCGCCCTCGTAGCTCAGGGGATAGAGCACCGGCCTCCGGAGCCGGGTGCGCAGGTTCGAATCCTGTCGAGGGCACTGTCGGGGGGCACGCTCTTGTGTCTCGAGACGTCCCGGTGGCCGCTGGGGCCGTGAGAGCATTTCTGAAGTTAGATGTTGATTTTCGAAGGGTAAAGTCTCGGTCGTGCGGGACCTTGACCCCGCTTTACCGAGGGGGGATACGATGCGGCGAGGGCGTACGCGCCTGATCGCGCTCGTCGCGGTGGCGACCGCGGCGGCGGCGGCGTGCAGCAGCAATAAGTCGACGACGACCGGCACGACGGTGGCACCGGGCGGGTCAGGGACGACGGGAGCGGCGGCGGCGCAGACGTGCTCGGGCCCAGGAATCGGCAACGGCACGATCAAGGTCGGCGTGATCCAGACGGCCTCGGGTGACCCCCAGGTAGTCGCCGATTTCAAGTACGCCCAGGCCATCACCCAGGCGCGGTTCAACATCGAGAACGCCAAGGGCGGCGTCAACGGGTTCAAGCTCCAGACGGTGGCTGCCGACGACGCCAACTCCGAGACGGGGAACCTCGCCGCCGCCCGCCGGCTGGTGGAGTCGGACAATGTGTTCGGGATCGTCGAGCTCACGGTCTTCCCGGGCGGCTCCGGCGACTACCTCAAGAGCAAAAACATCCCTGTCACCGGTTGGGGGACAGCCACTGACCCCTACGGCAAAGACAACAACTTCTTCGGCGATGCCGGTGGGCTGCCCGACCCGTCCACCCACGTCTACACCACCGGCCAGGGCTTCATGCACGACGTCATGGGCGTGACCAACGTCGCTATCATCGGCATCAACGACCCTGGCGCGATCGCCGTTTCCAACGCCGATGCCAAGGCGGCCAGGGCGGTCGGTGAGAAGGTGGGCTACGAGGCGAACGTGCCCATCTCCCAGTCTGACTTTACCGCCGACGTGGCCAAGATGAAGGCGGCGGGCGTCAACGGCGTCATCGTGTACGCCTCGCCCGTAGCAGCACTGTCGATGATCCCGGAAGCGCAGCAGGCGGGCCTGAACGCCAAGTTCCTCCTCTCGACCGGTTACGACTCTCGGTTCCTGGCGGTGGCGGACAAGCTCCAGGGGGTCTACTTCCTCACCGCCTACGCCCCGTTCGAGCTCAACCTGCCCGTCCACCAGGTCATCAAGCAGGCGTTCGCCAAGGACGTTGCCGGGGCGCCGCTTGGCATCGCCCAGATCAACGCGTGGACCTCGGCCGACCTGTTCGTCAAGGGCCTCTCGGCGGCGGGGGCCTGCCCAACCCGCGCCAGCTTCATAAACAACCTGCGCAAGGTCACCAACTACGACGCCGACGGCCTGCTCGCGCCTGTCAACGAGAGCACGGCGCTCAGCACACCCACGACTTGCTTCTACCACGTGGTTGTGCAAGGCAAGGCCTTCGTGCCAGTAGAGCCCAGCGGCAAGCCGTACTGCGGAAAACCGGTCAAGTCGTCGTGACTGACGCAGCCTCGGCATCCTCCGCCCCGATCGCGGCGGTGCTCGAGGCGCGCGGGGTCACAGTGCGGTTCGGCGGCGTCACCGCTCTGTCCGACGTCAGCCTCGTAGTCCCCCGGCAATCTATTGTGGGGCTGGTCGGGCCAAATGGGGCGGGAAAGACGACGCTGTTCGGCGTGCTGTCGGGGATCCTCCACCCTGCCGGCGGATCGGTGTTCCTGCACGGACGAGACGTCACCCATACCTCGCCGCAGCAGCGGGCGCAGGCAGGGCTCGCCCGGACGTTCCAGCGGGCGGAGCTGTTTGCCGATCTGACGGTGCGGGAACACCTCGTGCTCGCCCACCGCGCTCGCCACGCCCGGCCTCGGCTATGGGCCGACCTCGTCGGGCGCAGCACCGGCGACCGGGCGACGGAGCGGGCGCGGGTCGACCAGCTGCTCCACGTGCTCGGCCTCATGCCGGTCGCCGATCGGCTGGCGGGGGCCCTCCCCCTCGGCACCGGCCGGCTGGTCGAGGTGGGGCGCGCCCTGGCAACGGATCCGTCCGTCATTCTTCTCGACGAGCCGTCGTCAGGACTCGACGTGCACGAGACCGAACAGCTCGCCGCCACGCTGCGGCGCGCCCGGGCCGAGCAAGGTGTCGCGCTGGTACTCGTGGAGCACGACCTCGACCTCGTCCTCGGCCTATCCGATGTGGTCAACGTGCTCGACTTCGGGATCATGATCGCGGTCGGGCCGCCCTCGGAGGTGCGGGCCGACCCGCGGGTGCGCGCCGCGTATATCGGTGCGGAGGGCACGGTGTCGTGAGTGACGGCGTCGTAAGTCGCAATGTCGTGAGCGACCCCCTCCTCGAGATCGAAGGACTGTGGGTCTCCTACGGCGACGCCCAGGCGCTGTTCGGTGTCGAGCTCGTCGTGGCGACCGGAGAGGTGGTCGCAGTCCTCGGCGCCAACGGCGCCGGAAAGAGCACGCTAGCCGGGGCCATCTCGGGATTGGTCCGGCCGGTAAGCGGCCACATCCGTTTCAAAGGCAAGGAGATCTCGGCGCTGCCCTCGCACCTGGTGGCGGCGTGCGGCCTCGCCCACATCCCGGAAGGGAGGGGAATCTTTCCCGCCCTATCAGTGGTCGACAACCTGCGGATGCAGCTCCGACGTGTGGGGAGCCGGAGCGAACGGGAGGCGGCAATCGCAACCGCGATCGAGCACTTTCCGATCCTCGGTGAGCGCCGTCGCCAGCGGGCGGGGACGCTATCGGGAGGCGAGCAGCAGATGCTGGCGCTGGCTCCAGTGCTGGCCGCGCCACCCGCCCTACTGGTCGCCGACGAGCTCTCTCTGGGCCTCGCCCCAATAGTCGTCGAGGGCATCTTCAAGACCCTCGAACAGGCCAGCGCCCGCGGCGTCACAATTGTGCTCATCGAGCAGTTCGTGCATCGGGCGCTGGTGTTCGCCGACCGCGTCGTCATCCTGCAGCGCGGCCGGGTCGGCTGGGAGGGAGCGTCTTCTGAGGCAGGCCCCGAGGTGCTCGCCCGCTACTTGAGCGAGACCGCTGCCGCCGAGGTGGAGGCCTCCTGAGGCCGCGGCTGCGGCGGTCGTGAGCGCACCGCCCTGGCCTTCAGCTTCTGCACCATGCGGATCCACTGGTCAGACGTCTGGGCAACCACGCCACGCGGCTCGCGGGCCAGGCCGATGGCACCCAGGCCGAACAGCAGCGGCGGCAGCTGCAACGCCCAGTGAGGCCAGTGCCACGTGCCAATGAGCTCCGGGAAGACCACGAACGCGAGCCCCGCGAGCAATGGCCCTACGCTCGTCCGCACCCCGAGGGTGATGACGACCGCCAGCCAGACGATGCCGGTGAGCGTCATGTACGAGGCAGGGTGGGCACGCAGCTCGTAAAAGGCGAGCATGCCGCCACCGACGGCTGCGATGAACCCGCTCACTGCGAACGCGACGAGCTTGGACCGCACCACGCTGTGGCCGATGGTCGATACTCCCGTTTCGCTCGACCGGATGGCGACGAGCGTCATCCCCGTCGTCGACCGCCTGAGGTTGCGCACGAGCAGCGAGAGGAGCACGAAGATGGCGAGCGCCAGG
>JBPYFF010000323.1:0-2867 GCA_051984455.1 Acidimicrobiales bacterium
ATCGAGCCGTCGTGGCCGACCAGGGCCGCCGTCTGCGTGTCGCCGATCAGTCCATAGTGCTCAAGCGGTTGGGCCACGGCCCCGTCCTGGCAGCTCAGTCGGCCGAGCTAGACGGCGAGGAATCGGCCCACCGCCACGGCCGAGCCGATTGCGCCCGCGGCGGCGCCGATGATCAGGATCACGATGCCGGTGACGAACACTTCACCGGACGTGACGTAGAGCGAGTTGCCGCCGATCAGCACGCTGCTTGACGACGCGAGGGACGCGATCGTGTTCCGGAACAAATAACTGATACCGAAAGCCAGTACCGCCCCGAGAATGCCCTGGATCATGCCCTCGAGCATGAAGGGGATCCGGATGAACCAGTTGGTCGCGCCGACCAGCTTCATGACCGCGATTTCTCGTCGCCGGGCGAAAATGGCGAGCTGGATGGTGACGTAGATGAGGGCACCGGCGCCGAACAAGGCAAGGATGGCGAGCACTCGAGCGACGTTGTAGCGAGTCTGAAACTCCTTCAGCATGGTGCTGATGACCTGTTTGGCATAGACCACTTCTTTGACGCCCGGCTGGTCCTTGAACCGGTCGCCGATGGCCTGGACATCCTCCGCCTTGGTCGGCACCACGCGATAGGACGGTGGCATGTCGGCCACACTCAGGCTGTTCACCAGGTCGGGGGTGTTGGCAAACATCTGCTTGAACTCGCCGTACGCCGCGGGCTTGTCGACGTAGCGAATCTTCTTGACCTCTTGCATGCCATTCAACTCGTGACCGACGGCCGTCCGCTGGTTGTCGGTCACGCCGGGTTGCAAGAAGATCGAGAGCTCCACGCCACCCTTCCACTGAACGGCCGCCTTGTTGACGGCCTGGCGCATGAGAAGGGCCGCTGCCACCAGGCTGAGCGACACCATCATGGTGATGACCGCGGCCGTCGTCATGAGCAGATTGCGCTTCATGTTGAGGCCGGTCTCTCGAACGACGTAGCCGCTCGAGACCGACATCAGGTCACGTCCCCGCTCATGTCTGGACCATCCCGTAGACGCCGCGGGCCTGGTCCCGGATCAGGCTGCCCCGGTCGAGCTCGATCACCCGGCGTCTCATCGAGTCGACGATGCTCTGGTCGTGGGTGGCCATGATCACGGTCGTGCCCGTCCGGTTGATCCGGTCGAGCAACCGCATGATGCCGGCGCTCGTGCTCGGGTCAAGGTTGCCGGTCGGCTCATCGGCCAGGAGAATGAGCGGGCGGTTGACAAAGGCCCGGGCGATTCCGACCCGCTGCTGCTCACCCCCGGACAGTTCATGCGGAAGATTGCTCATTTTCTTGCCCAGGCCGACCAGGTCGAGGATCTGGGGCACCTGTGACTTGATCACGTGGCGGGGGCGGCCGATGACCTCGAGAGCAAAGGCGACGTTCTCGTAGACGGTCTTGTTCGGAAGCAAGCGGAAGTCCTGGAAGACGCAGCCGATGTTGCGGCGCAGGTACGGCACCTTCCACTGCGTGAGCTTGGCGATGTCCTTGCCGGCGACCCAGATCAAACCCTCCTCGGGCCGTTCCTCCTTGAGGATGAGCCGAAGGAAGGTCGACTTACCCGAGCCGGAAGGTCCGACGAGGAACACGAACTCGCCCTTCTGGATGTCCACGGTGACATCCCGAAGCGCGACGGTCGTGCCTTTGTAGGCCTTGGTGACGTGGTCGAAGCGAATCATCAGCTTGGACGGCGCCAAAGCGTAGCCCAGTCGGGGCAGGGGTCTGGACACCCCCCTGGGTTTGGCCGGGTCGGGTGGCTAGAAGACTATTATACTACAGCAAATGACCCCCGAGGCCTGCCGGTTCGCTACGCGGCCGGGCCGGCGCTCGCCCGGCGCCAGCGGAGGTAGGACTCCATGAACGGGTCCAGGTCGCCGTCGAGCACGGCCTCCACGTTGCCCGTCTCGTGACCGGTCCGTTCGTCCTTGACCTTCTGATAGGGCGCCAGCACGTAGCCCCGGATGAACGAGCCGGCCCGGCTCACCCGGCCCTGCGGGCCGGAGAGGGCAGCCAGTTCCGCCCGGCGCTCCTCCCGCTGTCGCTCGGCCAGCTTGGCCCCGAGGATCTGCATAGCCTTGGCCTTGTTCTGGTGCTGGCTCCGCTCGTTCTGCACCGAGACGACGATCCCCGACGGGAGGTGGGTGATCCGCACGGCGGAGTCGGTGACGTTCACGTGCTGGCCTCCCGCCCCCGAGGAACGGTAGGTGTCGATCCGCACGTCCTTCTCGTCGATGTCGACTTCATCGGAGACGTCCTCGAGGAATGGCGTGGCGTCGAGGGCCGCGTATGACGTATGCCGCCGGGCCTGGGCGTCGAAGGGCGAGATTCGATAGAGGCGGTGGACCCCTCGCTCACCCGACAGCAGGCCGTAGGCGTAACGACCCCGGATGATGAACGTGGCGGACAGGATCCCCGCCTCCTGGCCGGCCGTGACCTCGTCCAGCTCGAACTCGAAGCCCCGACGTTCGGCCCAACGCTGGTACATGCGGAGCAGCATCTCGGCCCAGTCCTGAGCATCTGTCCCGCCTTCGCCCGCGTGGATTTCCGCCACCGCGTCCCGGGAATCGTGTTCCCCGGTGAACAGTGAGCGCAGCTCCAGCCGGTCCAGATCGGACTCGAGCGAGGCCACCGACGACAGCAGCTCCCCGGTCACCGACTCGTCGTCCTCGGACACAGCCAGCTCGTACAGCGTCTCGGCGTCGGACAACCGGCTCTCGAGGCCGTCCATTTCGTCCACGTCGGCCTTGACCTGGCCGTACTCCCGCGTGATCCGCTGGCCGGCGTCAGGGTCGCTCCACAGGTCCGGCCGGGTCAACTCCGTCTCGAGCTCGGCCATCCGCTT
>JBPYFF010000324.1:0-2020 GCA_051984455.1 Acidimicrobiales bacterium
CCGGTCACCGAGTAGGAGTCGATGTACCTCTGCATGGTGCCGTCGTCAAGCATGCTGCGGGTGATGTTGTCGAGCCACAGGCTCTGCCCCCGCTCGTGCAGGATCTCGGTGGCCTTCACTGTTTCTCCTTCCCCAGGCTCCACTCCGGCTCGCGACACGGTCGTCGCGGCTATGCCGGGCGGGCGGCGGCCACGCGCTCGCGCGCGACCTCAGCGACCCGGTCTGGGGTGAAGCCGAACTTGCGGAGCAGTTGTTTCAGCGGCGCCGACGCCCCGAAGGTGTGCATCCCGATCACCGCGCCTCCGTCACCGACGTAACGGTCCCAGCCCAGCGTCGACGCCTGCTCCACCGCGACGCGTGCCTTCACCGATGGCGGGAGCACCTCGTCGCGATACTGCTGGGGCTGGCGGTCGAAAAGCTCCCAGCAGGGCATGCTCACAACCCGCGTCCCGACGCCGCTGGCCTGTAGCTCCTCCCGGGCAGCCAGCGCCAACTGCACCTCCGAACCCGTTGCAAGCAGGATGACGTCCGGTGTTTCGGTGTCGGCCTCGGCCAACACGTAGCCGCCTCTGGCCACCCCCGCCGCAGGCGCGAGAACGCTCCGGTCCAGTGTGGGCAGCGCCTGGCGGGAGAGGATCAGCGCGGCGGGCTCGTGGCGCAGAGCGGTCACGATGCGCCACGTCTCGACGACCTCGTTCGCATCGGCCGGGCGGAACACCAGCAGGCCTGGCACGGCGCGCAGCGACACCAACTGCTCCACCGGCTGGTGGGTGGGTCCGTCTTCTCCGACGCCGATCGAGTCGTGGGTCAGGATGTGCAGGACCGGGATCTCCATCAGCGCCGAGAGCCGAATGGCCCCGCGGGCGTAGTCGGAGAAGATTAAAAAGCCGGACCAGAACGGGCGTAACTTGGTGAGCGCCATGCCGCTGGCGACCGCAGCGGCAGCGTGCTCGCGGACCCCGAAGTGCAGATTCCGGCCCAGCTGCCCGGGCTGGAAATCACCCGCACCGTCGAATGTGAGCCTCGTCTTGGTGGACGGCGACAAGTCCGCCGAACCGCCGACCAGCCAGGGCACAACTCGGGCCACGGCGTTGAGCACCTGCCCGGACGACTCACGGGTGGCGATCCCGGTGGCGTCGGGCGGAAACGTGGGCAGCGCCTTCTCCCACCCGTCGGGCAGATCACGCCGCTGCATGCGCTCAACCTCATCGGCCAGATCAGGAAATGCGGTCCGGTAGCGCTCGAACATGGCCTGCCACGCCTCCCGGGCCGCCCTGCCACGTGCGCCGATTCCCGAGGCAAAAAGGTCATAGACACCGTCTGGGATGTAGAAATCGGCGTCCTCGGGCAGCCCGAAGAACCGCTTCGTGGCCCGGACACCTTCGACCCCGAACGGCTTGCCGTGCGCCTG
Source organism: Acidimicrobiales bacterium (assembly GCA_051984455.1). Lineage (GTDB taxonomy): Bacteria > Actinomycetota > Acidimicrobiia > Acidimicrobiales > Palsa-688 > JBPYFF01. The sequence goes on from JBPYFF010000324.1 coordinate 1,412, forward strand.
GGGCGAATCCTCGACCGGCGAGCCGTACCCGATGTGGCTGTGCACCACCACCAGGGTCGGCCGCTCTCCTTCGGCCCTAAACGCGTGCAACGCCCGTTCGATCGAATCGGTGTCGTTGGCATCAGCAACCGTGGTCACATTCCAGCCGTAGGCCAGGAAACGTTCCGCCACATCCTCAGTGAACGTGATGTCAGTGTGGCCCTCGATCGTCACGCGATTGGAGTCATAGATCCAACACAGGTTCGCCAGCTGCAGGTGACCCGCCAGGGAAGCGGCCTCAGCGGCGATGCCCTCCATCATGCCGCCATCCCCGGCCAGGGCGTAGACGTCGAAGTCGAACAACTTCATCTCGTCGCGGTTGTACCGCCCGGCCAGCCAGCGCCCGGCGATCGCCATGCCCACCGAGTTGGCCACACCTTGACCCAACGGCCCGGTGGTCGTCTCCACGCCGCTCGTTATGTGGTACTCGGGATGGCCCGGGGCGTGTGAGCCGAGTTGGCGAAAAGTCTTCAGGTCCTCCATGGTGACCGCGGCCCGACCGAGCACCTCGTAGTCGGGGTCCACTGCCCGGACGCCGCTCAGGTGCAGCAACGACCACAACAGGGCCGA
>JBPYFF010000325.1:0-2733 GCA_051984455.1 Acidimicrobiales bacterium
CCGGCGAGCCGGAAGGGCCGCCCGTCACCCCCGGTTCGACCTCGCTGGCCGATTACGTGACCGGGCTCTACGGCGCCGTCGGGGTGCTTCTCGCCCTCCGGGCCCGGGAGACCAGCGGCACCGGCCAATGCATCGACCTTGCTCTCTACGAGACGATCTTCCGCATGCTCGACGAGCTTGCGCCCGCCTACCAGCAGATCGGCTTCGTCCGGGAGCGCATGGGGGCCGACACCGTGAACGTCGTGCCCCACAGCCACTACCGGACGAAGGATGATCACTGGATTGCCATCGCCTGTTCGAGCGACGACATGTTCGCCCGTCTCGCCCGGGCGATGGACCGCCCGGAGCTCGCGGCAGAGGACTGCTACGGACCGAAGGAGAAGAGGCTGGCGGCGCGGGAGCGGATAAATGAATTGGTGTCGGAGTGGGTGGGCTCGCTCTCCTCCGACGAGGCGCTGGCTCGCTGCCAGAACGCTGAGGTTCCCGCCGGCCCGATCTACTCGATTGCCGAAATTTTCCAGGACCCGCAGTACGCCCACCGGCAGAACATCGTGCTCAGCGAATCGAGGATCGGGCGGCTCGCCATTCCGGGCGTCCTGCCGACACTCTCGGAGACACCCGGCGACATCCGCTGGCTCGGGCCCGCACTCGGCGCCGACACCGAGGCAGTGCTGACGGAGCTCCTGCATCGGACGCCGGCGGAGGTCGCGGCGCTCCGCGCCGGCGGCGTCGTGTGAACTGAAGTCGTTCGAGCCAAAGGAGGGACCGTGCCCACCACTGTCACCCAGCTTTCGCCGAACATCGGCGTCGAGATCGCCGGCCTCTCCGGGAGCAGGCTGGTCGACAAGGGTGTCGCCGACGACTGCCTGGCGGCGCTCGAGCGGCACGGTGTTGTCGTCTACCGAGAGGCGGACATCAGCGATGAGGACCTGGTGGCCTTCAGCCGGTTGCTGGGCGAGGTCGTGATCCTGCCGATGGGGACCGACAAGGACCACCCCGAGATCTCGGCGATCACCCGGGACCCGTCGAAGAGCTCGCTCGCGGCCTACAGGGAGGGCACCTTCTTCTGGCACATCGACGGCGCCACCCGCGGTGTTCCGGAGAAAGCCACCCTGCTGACCGCCCGGGAGATCACCGACGACGACAGCGGGGACACTGAGTTCGCCAACACGTACGCCGCCTACGACGCCCTATCAGAAGAGGACAAGGGGAGGCTGGCCGACGTGCGTGTCGTCCATAGCTTTGCCGCCTCTCAGCTCCTGGCCAATCCCCACCCCTCGGAAGAGGAGCGAGCCGCCTGGGACCGGGGGCCGGCCAAGGAGCAGCCGCTCGTCTGGACCCGCAGCAACGGTCGAAAGTCCCTCCTGCTCGGCGCGACGACCGCCGCGGTCGTGGCTCGATCCGAGGGGGAGGGCCGGATTCTCCTCGACCAGCTGCTCGACTGGGCGACGCAGCCGCAGTTCGTGCTGCGCCATAGGTGGCGGCGGGGCGATCTTGTCGTCTGGGACAACACGGGCATGCTGCACCGAGCCCGGCCGTACAGCGCCGCCTCCGCCCGTCTCATGCACCGTACGACGCTGGCGGGTGAGGAGGCCATTGGATGACGGGACGCAAGACGGCCATCGTGACGGGCGCGGGATCGGGAATCGGCCGGGCCATTGCCCAGCGGTTGGCGGAAGACGGATTGGCGGTAGCCGTGCTCGACCTCGACGACCACTCGGCCGGACAGGTCGCAGAGGAGATCCGCCAGAAGGGAAATGAGGCGATCGCCTTTGGCGGAGTTGACGTGTCGGAGCGCTCACGGGTCGAGGACGCGGTCGAAGGGGTCCGCAAGGAACTGGGTCCGGTCCTCGTGCTCGTCAACAACGCCGGCGTGACCGGCTTCAAAGAATTCCTGAAGATCACCGACGACAAGTGGGACCGCATCATGCAGGTGAACCTCAACGGCCCTTTTTACTGCACGCAGGCGGTCTTGCCGGACATGATCGACGCCGGCTGGGGCCGGGTCGTCAATATTTCTTCGTCGAGCGCCCAGTCGGGACAGCCGTACATGGTGCACTACGTCACCTCGAAGGCCGGGCTTATCGGCTTCACCAAGGCGCTGGCCCTCGAAGTCGGGCCGAAGGGCATCACCGTGAACACCATTCCCCCCGGATTCATCGACACGCCGATGCTCCGCGCCTCCGAAGAGCGGGGCGTCCTGGGTGGCACCGTCGAGCACCACGCCGGGCAGACACCGGTTCGACGGGCGGGGCGGCCGGAGGACATTGCCGCTGCATGCTCCTTCCTTGTCTCCGAGGACGCCGGCTACATCACCGGGCAGGTGCTGGGCGTCAACGGGGGCCGCAACACCTGACGCTGCTCAGAGTGGTTCGTACTCCACCGTGACGGAGGCGCCGGCCGGCAGGGCCTGACAGGTCAGGACCCATCCTTCCGCCACCTCGTCAGCCGTGAGGGCGTTGTTGGCTCTCATGGTCGCCGATCCCTCCCGCAGGAAGGCCATGCAGGTGGCGCAGTTGCCGGCCTCGCAAGAAAATGGTGGCTGGAGACCGCCGCGGCGAGCAGTCTCCAGGATCGTGTCACCGGCGCGGTACGCGACGGTGTTGGTCCTGCCGCCGAGGATCAACGTCACCGTCTCGGTCGTGCCGGGTCCCGCGGCCGGTTCGCTCGGCTCGCTCTGAGCGGCGACAGGAGACTCTTTGGCCGGCTCGCTTCCGGTGGTGAAGCGTTCGA
>JBPYFF010000326.1:0-13214 GCA_051984455.1 Acidimicrobiales bacterium
GCCGGCACCCACCGCCCCGTCGCCCGGAGCCGGCCCGCCCGCTCGATGGCGGCAGGCGAGAGCAGCGCGATCCACAGCCCGCCTTCCGATCCGAAGCACTTCTGGGGGGCGAAGTAGTAGGCGTCGAAGTCGCCGGCGTCGACCCGCAACCCGCCCGCACCGGAGGTGGCGTCGACGGCCACCATCGACCCCGTGTCCGACCCACGGGGCCGGGCGACGGCCATGGTCACCCCGGTCGAGGTCTCGTTGTGCGTCAGGGCGTAGAGGTCGACTCCGGCCCGGCCCTCGGCCTGGGGGTGGGTGCCGGGCGGGCTCTCGATGACGTCCGGGTCCTCCAGATGGGGCGCGGCCCGGGCGGCGGCGGTGAACTTGGCCGAGAACTCGCCAAACGACAGGTGCTGGCTGCGACGCTCGATCAGGCAGAAGGTGGCGAGGTCCCAGAACACCGTCGTTCCCCCGTTGCCCAGTGCCACCTCATAGCCGTCCGGGAGGTGGAACAGCTCGGCCAGGCCGCCCCGGATGCGGCCGACGACGGATTTCACCGTCGCCTGACGGTGACTGGTCCCGAGGTACTCCCGGCCGGTCGTGGCCAGTCCCTCCAGCGCGTCGAGCCGGACCTTCGAGGGGCCGGAACCGAACCGGCCGTCCTCCGGCAGCATCGACGCCGGAATCCGGATTTGCCGCGGAGAGGCACTGGTCACTGTGCCAGCATGGCAGGCGTGGCACGCATCTCCCGACGGATTTCGGCTGTCGCCGAGTCGGCGACGCTTGCCATCGACGCCAAGGCCAAAGCCTTAAAGGCGGCGGGCGAACCGGTGATCGGCTTCGGCGCGGGCGAGCCTGACTTCCCCACACCGGCGCACATCGTGGAGGCGGCGGCCGAGGCCTGCCGGGACCCTCGGAACCACAAGTACACGCCGACCGCCGGGTTGCCGGAGTTGCGCCAGGCCATCTCGGCCAAGACCGAGAGGGATTCGGGCCTGTCGGCGCCCGCCTCCCAGGTGCTAGTCACCAACGGCGGCAAGCAAGCGGTCGAGCAGGTGTGCGCGGTGCTGCTCGATCCCGGTGACGAGGTCCTTCTCCCCGCACCGTACTGGACCACCTACCCCGAGACGATCCGGCTGGCGGGCGGCGTCCCGGTGCCGTTGCCGACCACGGGCGCCACCGGCTTTCGCGTCACCCTCGCCCAGCTTTCTGCCGCAGTGACGCCACGAACCAAGATGATGATCTTCGTTTCGCCCTCGAACCCCACCGGTGCCGTCTATCCGGGGGCCGAGGTCGAAGCGATCGGTCAGTGGGCCCTCGCCCACGGGATCTGGATCGTCACCGACGAGATCTACGAACACCTCGTCTACGGCGGCGCCACGCACGTTTCCCTCCCCGCGGTCGTGCCGGAACTGACGGACCAATGCGTTGTTCTCAACGGGACTGCCAAGACCTATGCCATGACCGGCTGGCGGGTCGGCTGGATGATCGGTCCCCGTGACGTCATCGACGCCGCCATCAACCTGCAGTCCCAGAGCACGAGCAACGTGTGCAACGTCGCCCAGCAGGCAGCATTGGCCGCGGTCAGCGGCGACCTGGATGCGATGGCGGTCATGCGATCGGCGTTCGACCGCCGCCGGAGAACGATCGTGTCGATGCTCAACGACATCCCCGGAATCAGCTGCGTCGAACCGGAGGGCGCCTTCTACGCCTTTCCCAGCTTCGAGGCGGTGCTCGGCCGGACCGTACGGGGCCAGGTGCCCCGGACGACGCTGGAGCTGGCCTCGCTGATCCTGGACGAAGCCAGGGTCGCCATCGTGCCGGGGGAGGCGTTCGGAGCGGCCGGCTACGCCCGGCTGTCGTACGCGCTCGGCGACGACGACCTGATCGAGGGCGTCTCCCGGATCGGGAAGCTGCTAGCCGAGTCGGCTTAGCACCGCGTCCGCGGCCGCAAAGCCCGAGCGAGCGGCGCCCTCGATGCGGGCTTCACCGAAGGCGTCACCGGCGAAGACCACCGGCCCCCACGGGCAATCGACGGCCAGGCATCGTTGGGGGTCGAGTACCACCGGTCGGGCGTGGCGCCAGCGGACCAGCTCGGCCGCGATCGGCTCCTGGCCGAGCCATGGCCCGCCCAGCCGCAGCAGATCGGCCAGCAGCGCCGCGTCCGGTTCGCCCCAGCGCTGCCGGGAGAGATGCCCGGTGGCGTGCAGGGTGACGGCGGGAACGCTCGAGACGCCCTTCATCTGGTTGTCGGCGACGAAGGAAAAGGCCCCGTCTTTCAGCTGCACGCCCCCTGGTGGGGGCACGGCCGACGCGTGCTCGAGCCGGGCCATGACGGCAAGGACCGGCTCGATGACAATGGCCTCGAGGGCGGCACGGGCACTCGCCGGCAGCGCCGTGCCGCCCCGGTCGAGCAGGGCGATCGACTGCCGGGCGGGCGGCATGAGGACGACGGCGCGGCTGCTGATCTCCCTGCTGTCGTCGAGGCTGATCACGCCGTTGGGGTCGATGGCGGTCACACCCGCCCCGAAGCGGATGTCGAGAGACGAGGCGAGGTCCCGGGCCAGCGCCACCATGCCGCCGCGGCCGGCGTAGCGCGGGTAGCCGTCGGGCTCGGCCGGTGGCTGGTCGAACCCGCGGCACCATTCATAGGCCACGCCCGAGCCCAGCCACTGATCGGCCAGCCGGCCGAACTCCTCGCTGCGCACGGTGAAGAACTGCGCGCCGGTGTCGAACCGGCCACCGGCGAGTTCTCGGGTGGCTGCCCGGCCACCGGCTGCTATCCCCCTTTCGAGCACGACGACAGGGAGGCAGCGGCGGGCGGCAGTGAGCCGGCGGGCGGCGGAGAGGCCGCAGATGCCTGCGCCGACAATAACGATGACGGAATCGCCGGCCATGTACGCGAGTATCGCGGTATGGCCCGGATCCTGGTGACCGAAGAGATCGCTCCGCGCGGGCTGGCCGCGATGCGCGACGCGGGTCACGACGTGGACGTGCAGCTGGGGTTGTCGCCCGATCAGCTGCTCGGCGCCATTGCGGGAGCAGAGGCGATCATCATTCGTTCCGCGACGAGGGTCACGGCCGAGGTGATCGAAGCGGGTACCGATCTGGTTGTCATTGGCCGGGCCGGAATCGGCCTTGACAACGTGGACGTCCCGGCCGCCACCCGCCGGGGCGTGATGGTGGTCAATGCCCCGCAGTCCAACGTCCTGTCGGCGGCCGAGCACACCATGGCGCTGTTGCTGGCCCAGGCTCGCAATCTGCCTCAGGCCCACGCCGCCCTTCGCACTGGCAAGTGGGCGCGATCCCGCTGGGAGGGTGTCGAGCTCTACGGCAAGACCCTCGGGATCGTCGGCTTGGGCCGGGTCGGCGCGCTCGTGGCCCAGCGAGCGCTGGCGTTCGGCATGCGACTGGTTGCCTACGACCCGTATGTTGCTTCCGATCGGGCCCGGCAGATGGGCGTCGAACTACTTCCACTCGACGACGTTGTCCGCCAGGCCGACTTTCTGACCATTCACCTCCCGAAGACCGCGGAAACGGTCGGTCTGATCGACGAGCAGTTGCTGGCCGAGGCCAAGCCCGAGCTGCGCATCGTCAACACCGCCCGGGGCGGCCTGGTCGACGAAGACGCCCTGTTTTCCGCTATCCGGCAGGGCCGCATCGCCGGCGCCAGCCTGGACGTGTTCTCCGAAGAGCCGCTGACGGAATCTCCGCTGTTCGAGCTTGATTCGGTCGTCGTGACTCCTCATCTCGGTGCCAGCACCAAGGAAGCGCAGGACAAGGCCGGCACGACCATCGCCGAGCAGGTGGTACTGGCGCTGGCCGGCGACTTCGTGCCCTACGCGGTCAACGTGAGTGCGGCCGAGGCGTCCGAGACGGTGCGGCCCTTTCTCCCACTCGCCGAGCGGCTGGGCCGGCTGTTCGGTTCCCTGGCCCGCGAGCTGCCGGCCGTGCTCGATGTCGAATACCAGGGCCCGCTGGCGGACTACGACACCCGCATCCTCACCCTGTCGGTGCTGAAGGGACTCTTTGCGGCCGGGACCGACGAGCCCGTGTCCTATGTCAACGCTCCTCAGCTGGCGGAAGAGCGAGGCCTCGAAGTCCGGGCGACGGCCGCGCCTGCATCCCACGACTATGTCAACCTGGTCACGCTGCGAGGCGGTGGTCACGCACTGGCGGGAACGTTGTTCGGTTTGCGAGGCGAGCCCAGGCTCGTGATGGTGGACGACCACGAGATCGAATTGCCGATCGCCCGGACGATGCTGCTGGTGAGAAACGACGACCGCGTGGGGATGGTGGCGTTCATCACGTCGACGGTCGCGGCGGCGGGTCTCAACATCGACGATCTGCATCTCGGGCGAAGTCCTTCCGGTGGGACGGCGATGACCGTGCTGTCGTTCGACCAGCCGGTTCCGTCGTCGGTCATGGAGACACTGACGAGTGCGGCCGGGATCCTGGACGCCGTCGCGATCACGCAAGAATGATGATTTGACTCGGCCCGGCCTGGCTGTCAGCATGACTATCGATATGGCGTCCCGCTTCTTCCTGTCGAGCCTCCTCCTTACCTGACGGCGAGATCCGTTCCGGACTCGCCCCGCCTCCTGTGCCTTCGGCCAGGAGGTTTTGTTTTGTACCCGCATGCTGAAAGGACCCACCATGGCCGAGTCAGTGATCATCTTCGATACGACGTTGCGGGACGGCGAGCAGTCGCCCGGTATCTCGCTGGACGCGGCCGAGAAGCTCGAGATCGCCGAGCAACTGGCCCGGCTCGGGGTCGATTACATCGAGGCGGGTTTTCCCGTCGCCAGCCAGGGCGACTTCGAGGCAGTCCAGGCCATCGCTCGCGGTGTCGGCCAGAAGGGCGGCCCGGTCATCGCCGGGCTTTCCCGGACGCATCTTTCCGACGTCGATCGCTGCTGGGACGCGCTCAAAGACGCGGAACGGGCGCGGATCCACGTGTTCATCTCGACCAGTCCCCAGCACATGGAGCACATGCTCAAGATGACCGAGCAACAGGTGAAGGCGGAAACGGCCGCAGGAGTGGCGAGGGCGCGGGAGCACACCGAGGACGTGGAGTTCAGCCCCCAGGACGCCACCCGCACCCCGCTCGGCTTCATGATGGAGGTGCTGCAGACCGCCTTCGAGGCGGGGGCCACGACGTTGAACATTCCCGACACGGTGGGCTACGGCATTCCCTGGGACTTCGGTGCCCTGATTCAGTACATCCGGCGAGAGATCAAGGGTGACTACATCCTCTCCACCCATTGCCACAACGACCTCGGATTAGCCGTCGCCAACTCGCTGGCCGGCGTCCAGGCCGGCGCCCGGCAGGTCGAGGTGTGCGTCAACGGCCTGGGCGAGCGGGCCGGCAACGCCGCGCTGGAAGAAGTGGTGATGGCCCTCAAGATTCGGCCCGACCAGTTCCCCGGGCTCGGGACGAACGTCAGGACGGAAGAGCTGGCCCGTACCAGCCGCCTTGTCAGCCGCTTGACCGGTTATCCCGTGCAGTACAACAAGGCGGTTGTCGGCCGCAACGCCTTTCGCCACGAGTCAGGGATCCACCAGCACGGCGTGCTGGCTGAGCGCACCACCTACGAGATCATCGACGCCTCGACCGTCGGCCAGAAGGGAAGCGAGATCGTCCTCGGCAAGCATTCGGGGCGCCACGCGTTTGCCGACACGCTGACTGGCATGGGCATCACCATCCAGGGCGACGCTCTCAACGCCGCCTTTCTCCGCTTTAAAGAACTGGCCGACCGCAAGGTCCAGATCACCGACGCCGACCTCGAGGCGATCGTGGCCGAAGAGCTGGGCTCGAGTGTGGCCGCGGCGTTCAGTCTCGAGACCCTGGAAGTGGCCGGCGGAACGGTGGGGGTGCCGCGGGCGCGGGTCGTACTGGTCCGCGCAGGAGAAAAGGTCGAAGCCACCGCTGAAGGCGACGGCATGATCGATGCCGCCTGCCAGGCCATCCGGCACGCGACGGGCATCGAGAGCAAGCTGACGGACTTCAACGTCAATGCCGTGACCGGCGGCGTCGACGCCCTCGGGGACGTGATCATCCAGCTCGAAGCCGGGGGCGTTCGGGTGTCGGGCCGGGGCCTGTCTACCGACGTGGTGGAGGCTTCCGCCCGCGCCTATCTCAACGCCGTCAACAAGGTCGTGCGTATCCGGTCCCGCAACGAGTCGCGAGCGGCCGAGATCGGCCCGTGAGCGGGGCTCCCTGACCGGCGCTCCCTGACCGGCGCCGGCTATGGCTTGACGGCCGGCATCCAGCCGGGGCGAGTCGTCTCGTAGGCGTCGATGTCCGCCGCGAACCGGAGCGTCAGCCCGATGTCGTCCAGGCCTTTGAGCAGGCGATGGCGGGTGAAGTCGTCCAGTTCGAAGGTTCCCTCGATCCCCGCGGCCGGCGCGCTGACCGTGCGCCGCTCGACGTCGATCGTCACCTCGAGGGTCGGGTCATCCGTGACCGCCTTCATGAGCACCGACCCCGTTGGCGCGTCGACTTGCACCGGAACGAGCCCCGACTTCGTGCAGTTGTTGCGGAAGATGTCCGCGAATGCCGGTGAGATGACGGCCTTGAAGCCGTAGTCCAGGAGGGCCCAGACCGCGTGCTCGCGCGATGAGCCGATGCCGAAGTTGGCGCCGGCGATCAGGATGCTCGCGCCCGCGTATTGCTCGTCATTGAGCACGAAGCTGCGGTCGTCACGCCACTCGGCGAACAACCCCTTGCCGAAGCCGGTCCGCTCCACCTTCTTCAGCCAGTCGCTGGGGATGATCTGATCGGTGTCGACGTCAGTGCGGTCCAGCGGGACGGCGGTGCCGGTGATGACACGAATGGGTTCCATGTCAGTCCAGGTCCGCCGGTGTGGTGAAGTGCCCGGCAACGGCGGTCGCGGCGGCGACCGCCGGCGATACCAGGTGCGTGCGACCGCCCCTGCCTTGCCGGCCCTCGAAGTTGCGATTGGACGTCGATGCGCACCGCTCGCCCGGCGCCAGCTTGTCCGGGTTCATGGCCAGGCACATCGAACAGCCCGGGTCCCGCCACTCGAATCCCGCCGTGGTGAAAATGCGGTCGAGCCCTTCGGCCTCGGCCTCGGCCTTCACCAGCCCCGAGCCGGGGACCACCAGCGCCCGCAGCCCGGCGGAGACGTGACGGCCGTCGACGACCGCAGCGGCGGCGCGCAGGTCCTGGATCCTGGCGTTGGTGCACGAGCCGATGAAGACAGTGTCGACCCGGATGTCGCGAATAGGCGTGCCCGGGTCGAGGCCCATGTAGGCCAGCGCCCGTCGCGCCGTCTGCTGGGCCTGAGGGTCGTCGAAGCCGGCCGGGTCGGGGACATGGCCGTTGATGGACGTCACATGGCCCGGATTGGTTCCCCAGCTGACCTGGGGCGACAGGGTGGCCACGTCGATGTGGACCTCCTTGTCGAAGGCCGCTCCGGGGTCGGTCGGCAGCGCCTGCCACGCCTCGACCGCTTCCTCCCAGGCCGCGCCCTTCGGCGCGTACGGCCGGTCGTCGAGGTAGGCAAAGGTCGTCTCGTCCGGGGCCACCATGCCGGCCCTCGCCCCCGCCTCGATCGACATGTTGCACACGGTCATGCGGCCTTCCATCGACAGGCTGCGGATGGCGTTGCCGCGGTATTCGACGACGTGGCCGACACCGCCCCCGGTGCCGATTTCGCCGATGACGGCCAGGATGATGTCCTTGGCGGAGACACCGTCGGGGAGCTGGCCCTCGACATTGATGGCCATGGTTCGTGGCCGGGGCTGCGGCAGGGTCTGGGTAGCCAGCACATGCTCGACTTCGCTCGTCCCGATGCCAAAGGCGAGGGCGCCGAACGCCCCGTGGGTCGAGGTGTGGCTGTCGCCGCAGACGATGGTCATGCCGGGCTGGGTCAAGCCTTGTTCGGGGCCGATGATGTGGACGATGCCCTGGCGGCGATCGCCCATCGGGTAGAGCCGGATGCCGAACTCCTCGCAGTTGGCGGCAAGGACATCGATCTGCTTGGCCGAGACCGGATCCTCTATGGGGCCGTCGAGGCCGGTGGTCGGCACGTTGTGATCCATGGTCGCCACGGTGAGATCGGGGCGGCGGACGCTGCGGCCGCTCAGCCGAAGACCGTCGAATGCCTGAGGAGACGTGACCTCGTGGATCAGATGAAGATCGATGTACAAGAGGTCCGGCTCGCCGTCGGCCCGATGGACGACGTGGCGCCCCCAGACCTTCTCGCTCATCGTCTGCGCCCTGGTGGATGTGTTCGTCATCGTCGTCTCACATATTGAGATAGCGTATTGCGGTGTGAGAGAAAGTGTAAGCGGTGTCAACGTGCTCGACAAGGCCGTCGTCATCCTGGACGCGCTCGAACGCACCCCGCTCACCCTCGCCGAGCTGTCGGCTGCGACCGGCTTGCCCCGCGCCACCGCTCATCGCCTCTCCGTCGCGCTGGAACGCCATGGTCTGGTTGCCCGTGATGACGTCGGCCGGTTCGAGCTGGGTCCGAGGCTGGTGGCGCTGGCCGGGGCCGGTGCGACGGGTGGGCGCAGTCTGGCCGAGGTCGCCCGTCCCGCCCTCACGATCCTGCGAGACACCACCGGTGAGAGCAGTCAGCTCTACGTGCCGCGAGGGGAGAGCCGCGTCTGCTTGCTGTCGCTCGAGTCGCCTCATAGCCTCCGCACGATTGTCCCCGTCGGGGCAGCCCTTCCCATGAACCTGGGGTCGGCCGGCAAGGTGCTCCGCGGTGACGCCGCGGCCCGGCGGCGGGGTTGGGCGGAGAGCGTCGAGGAACGGGAAAAGGGCGTGGCCTCGGTGAGTGCGCCCGTCCACCTGGGCGGCAAAGTCATCGCGGCGGTGTCGGTGTCGGGACCGATCGAGCGCACCAGCCGCCGTCCCGGCCGGCGTTATGCCGGCGCCGTGATCGAGGCCGCGGGCGCGGTCGAGCGGGCGCTGTAGGGGCGCCGTGGGAAGGCGGTTACCGGTGAGCTTTGGCCCGCCGGGCCACCCTCGAGCACGCCTCGGACAGCACCGGCACGAAGCAGTCCGGATCGAGGGCGCAGACGGTATGGCCACCGTCGACCCGGAACACGTCGGCATCGGGGATGGTGCTCGCCAGCGCCAGCTGGCTGATCGGGGCCACCACCCGGTCGAACTCGGTGACGATGACCGCAGTGGGGACGTCGATCTGTCGCAGCCACTCCCGCCCATCAAAGGTGGTCAGCGCCGCACCTGCCTGGAGCAGTGCCGCCATGTTGTTGCCCTGGAGCTCACCGGCTGCCCACGGCCCGTAGGGGCTGCCGTTGACCCGGTTGTTGATCATCCGGTCCAGCGTCAACCGCCGGGCCGCGCCCGGTGACAGGCTGGCCGCGACCGAGAGACCGAGCATTCCCCCGGCCATGGCTCGCTCGACCGGTCCGCCCTGGGAGAACCGCCGGGCGGTGGCGCACAACACCATGCCCTGCACCAGCCGCCGATGCCGGCGCCACACCAGCGCCGCGATCGGCCCACCCATCGAATACCCCACTGGAATCAGCCGGTCGATGTCGAGCTCATGGGCCAGTGCGGCCACGTCGTCCGCACAGTCTTCGAGCCGGAAGGGCCGGAGACTCCGGATCCCCCGCCCATGACCCCGCTGGTCCAGGGCGACGACCCGGAAGCTCCGGCCAAGGGGCTCGAAGCAGGCGAACCAGTTGAGCCCGGCGGTGGCCGTCCAGCCGTGCAGCAACACGACCGTCGGGGCACCCGGCGGCCCGGCCACCTCACGCACGAAGGTCGTGCCCCGGCCGGGCAACGTCACCGCCCGTCCCCTGCCCACAGAGGGCGGGGCACCTGCCTCAGGCGCCGCTGCCGACCCGGACTCGGCCCCGAAGTCGTAGGCCGTTCCCGGCCCCGCCCCCGATCCGGGCCTCGACCCGGGCGCTCCGCCGAATTCAACAGCCATCGTTCGTCAGCGTAACTTCCGCCCGCCCCGATTCGTCGGAAGCCGGTTGGCGGTGATGACGTTCGATCATCCGGCCGCGGCCAGGGCGGCGCGGTGCCGCTGCCAGGCCCACAGGGCCGCGTCCCGAGCGAGGGCCGGGTGGTATCGCCAGCGCAACAGCTGGCGCTCGGTCGCTTCCAGGTCCTCTCCCAGCTCCACCAGGCTGAGCGCCAGCAGCCGGCCCCGGCGCCGGAGCTCTTCCCCCGTCGGGACGTGAAGCTGTTGTTCTTGCCACCGGGCATGGGCGGACTGGAGGGCCGGCGGCAGCCGCAGCAGCTGGCGGCGGTTGAGGGGCGGCACCTTCCGCCGAATGGCCAGGACCCCATCCTCCTCCGGCCTGGCCAGCTCGAACTGGATGGTCCGGGTCACGGCCCGAAGGAAGGGTGAATGCCGGCCGCCCCGCTCACCGAGGCCGAGTGAGCGGGCGGTCTCGGCCAGCCGCATCTCGTAGCCCTCCGGGTGATCCTCCAGGCCGGCGACCATCCGTCGCATCAGCCACGTGGTCGACGGCCCGAGAATCCCGAGCCAGAAGGTCTCGGCGTACGTCGATCGGGGGTCGAAGCCGAGGGCGTCGATCACGTCGTCGACCCACGGCCGGATGAATAGCGTCTCGGCCAGCTGCATGTGGGCGGTGAGGGCAGGCATCGAGTGCACTCTTAGAGTATTTCATTCATTCTGATGCCTCGTCAACCAAGATATGCTGGGTGCCGGTGGTTCTCGACCGGGCTCGAGCCCTCATGGCATCGGCGCAGCGGATCACGGTGCTCACCGGCGCCGGGATTTCCACCGACTCGGGGATTCCCGACTTTCGGGGTCCCCAGGGCGTCTGGACCAGGAATCCCGGGGCGGAGCGGATGGCCACCATCGACCATTACCTGGCCGATCCGGAAGTCCGCCGGGCGTCCTGGCAGAACCGGATCCGCTCGCCGGCCTGGACGGCCAGGCCGAACCCCGGTCACCGGGCGCTGGTCGACCTCGAGCGGCAGGGTCGGCTCCGCGCCATCATCACCCAGAACATTGACGAGCTGCACCAGGCCGCCGGCTCCGACCCGTCGCTCGTGCTCGAACTGCACGGCACCATGCGCTGGGTCGTGTGCTGGGACTGCGGCGCACGCGGTCCCATGGACCCTGTCCTCGAGCGGGTGAAGGAGGGAGAGGAAGACCCGAGGTGCCTGGAGTGTGGCGGGATCCTCAAGTCGGCCACCATCAGCTTCGGGCAGATTCTCGACCCGGCGGTGCTGGCCGCGGCGGAAGCGGCCGCGATCGACTGCGACCTGTTGCTGGCGATCGGGTCAACCCTGACGGTGTATCCCGCCGCCGGTCTCGTCCCGCTCAGTAAAGAGGCGGGGGCGAGGTTGATCATCGTCAACGCCCAGCCGACGCCTTTTGACGCCATGGCGGACTCGCGGATCGATGGATCGATCAGCGACGTCTTGCCCTCACTGGTGGCTACCAGTGGCCCCGATGGACGACCTCGTTCTCGGGCCGACGACCCCGCGTGAGCGAGGGAGACGGCCGGTCGTCGTCAGCCGGCCAGCCGAGAGCGACCGCGCCGATCGGTTCATAGCCGCCGGGCACGCCAAGGGCGGCCAGCAGCTCGCGCTCGCCTCGCGCGATGCCGAAAAACAGCGCCCCCAACCCGGCGTCGGCCGCGGTCAGCAGCATCGCCATGGTGGCAAAGGCGGTGTCCACCAGCCAGAAGGGGACCGGCCACCGGTGCTCATCCTCCAGGCCGAGGCCGGCCTTATCAGGCTCCGAGTAGCGGCTCAGGTAGGTCTGTTTGTGGGCGAAGGGCAGGATGATCACCGGAGCGCGAAGCAGTCCCGGCCAGGTCGGATCGGCCCTCCACGCGTCATCGGTGGTGGTGTTCCAGAAGACCGCCGTCTGGTCCGTTCCCTCCAGCACGACGAACGCCCACCCCTGGCTGAAGCCGGCCGAGGGGGCACGCCGGGCGTTGTTGAGGATGCGATCCACCACCTCCCGGTCGACGGGTCGGTCCTCGAAGCTCCGGCACATTTTTCGCCTCCGGACGGCGGCGTCGAATTCCACCCGGGTGACGCTAGTGATCGGGGGTTTCTGGAACGGCAGGTGTCCAAATAGCCGACCTGAGACGTAACATTTTTGTATGCCGTCCTTCCGAGATCTCCTGAAGCAGACCAAGGCCCGCATCCGAGAGGTCGACACCGAGGGCGCGGCCGCAGAAGTGGCGCGGGCGGAAACGATCGTCCTGGACGTCCGCGAGCCGGACGAATACGAGCAAGGTGCCTTGCCGCGTGCGATCCACATCCCGCGAGGCCATCTCGAGAGCCAGGTCGAGTCCAAGGTGCCCGACCATGACGCGCCCGTCGTGGTCTACTGCGCGGGCGGCACCCGCTCCGCCTTCGCGGCCGAGACGCTGGGCCAGTTGGGCTACGGCAACGTGGTCTCCATGGCCGGTGGCTTCAATCGATGGAAGGATGAGGGTCGTCCCTGGACGACGCCGAAGACGCTGACCCCGGAGCAGCGCAACCGCTACCAGCGACACCTGTTGCTACCGGAGGTCGATACGGCCGGCCAGCAGAAGCTGCTCGAGTCGAGCGTCCTCCTCATCGGGGCGGGCGGGCTCGGTTCTCCCGCCGCCATGTACCTGGCTGCAGCCGGTGTGGGCACGCTCGGGATCATCGACATGGACGTGGTCGACGCGTCCAACCTTCAGCGCCAGATTCTTCACAACGTGGACCGGATCGGAGAGCGCAAGGTCGACTCGGCCAAGAAGACGCTGACGGCCCTCAACCCCGATGTCAACGTGGTTACCTACGACGTCCGGCTCGGGGCCGACAACATCCTGCAGATCTTCGAGGGCTACGACATCATTGTCGACGGGACGGACAACTTCCCGACCCGCTACCTGGTCAACGACGCGTCGCTCAAACTGGACATCCCCGTGGCGCACGGCTCGATTTTCCGATTCGAGGGTCAGGCCAGCGTGTACTTCCCTCACCAGGGCCCCTGTTATCGCTGCCAGGTTCCCGAGCCGCCGCCGGCCGAGCTGGCGCCCTCGTGTGCCGAGGCAGGAGTGCTCGGCGTCCTGCCAGGGATCATCGGGAGCATCCAGGCCATGGAAGCCATCAAGCTCCTGCTCGGTATCGGCGAGCCCCTGGTCGGCCGGCTGCTGGCCTACGACGCGCTGGAGGAGACGTTCCGGACCTTCAAGGTGCCTCGCGATCCCGACTGCGCAGCGTGCAGCATCCCCAAGGAGCAGGTGGTGATCGCGGA
>JBPYFF010000327.1:0-20609 GCA_051984455.1 Acidimicrobiales bacterium
TCGATTTTTTGAGGCAGGGCCGGCCGGACAGCCCGCCCGCACTCTTCGTTTTCTTCCGAGTCAGCCAGGGTCGGCCGGGTTGTGGGCGATAGCCGCCGGCGGGGCCGGGCCGAGGCCGGATTGGAGCGGAATCTGGCCGAAGCCCGCCACGTGCCCGCCGCGGCTCGCTCGGCGCTGCGGGTGCTGGCTCACGGGCTGGACATGGCCGAAGCGGCCGGCGACCCGGACCTGATCGCCACCGCCGGGAATGCCTACTTCCACGCCCTCGCCGCCAACGGCCTCACCGTCGTCGAGGCGAAACCGGCCGACGTCTTCGACCAGCTGCTGGCCGAGCTGGGCCGGGCCGGCGCCGGCGCTGGCGACACCGCGCCGACCTGAACGCAAAACCTTCGGCGCCGCCGTCGGCGCCCTGGCCCGGTTCCTGGGCACGCCGCTGATGCCGTGGCAGCAGTACGTCGCCGACGTGGCCCTGGAGGTCGACGAGCGGGGCATGTTCGTCTACAAGCTCGTCCTGGTCACGGTCCCGAGACAGTCGGGGAAGACGACGCTGGACGGGGCGGTGATGGACCACCGGGCCCTGACGGTGCCGCGGGGGCGGGTGTGGTTCACCATGCAGTCGGCCAAGGACGCCGTGGACTGGCTGGTGAACGAGTTCTGGCCGATGCACGGCGCCGCCGGCGACGAGGTCGCCCTGAGACGAATGGCCGGTTCGGAGCATGTGAAGTGGCGCCGGTCGGCGGGGCTGATCCGGCCGTTCCCGCCGAACGAGACCGGGCTGCACTCGAAGAAGTCGGATCTGGTGGTGGTCGACGAGGCGTGGGCGTTCGACCTCATCAAGGGCCATGCGATCGACCAGGCCATCGTCCCCACACAAGCAACGCGGCCGAACGCCCAGACCTGGAAGGTGTCGACGGCCGGCGACGCCGCCTCGGTGTGGTGGCTGGGCAGTGTCGAGGCGGGCCGGGCCGCGGTGCAGAAGGGCCGCGACTCCGGGCTCGCCTATTTCGAGTGGAGCTGCCCGCCGGACATGGACCCGACGGACCCGGTCTCATGGCCGCAGTACCATCCGGCCTTCGGGCGGACCATCGGCGTCGAGGCCATGCAGGCCGCTTTGGACCAGCTGGGCCGGGACGGGTTCGCCCGGGCCTACGGGAACCAGTGGGTTTCGACGCTGGCCCGGGTAATACCTCTGGAGGCGTGGCGCCACGCCGGCGAGGACCCGGCCGACCTTCCCCTCGCCGGCCGGGTCGCTCTCGCCTTCGACGTCGCCGTCGACCGCTCCGACGCCGCCATCGTGGCCGCCTGGCGCACACCGGACGGCGTGGCCCATGTGGAGGTGGCCGACCATCGGCCCGGCGCCGGCTGGCTGGTCGAACGGCTCCTCGAGCTCCGCGACCGCTGGCAGCCGCTGGTCGTCGCCTACGACGCCGCCGGCCCGGCGCTGGACATTGCCGACGCTCTCGAGCGGGCCGGCCTCGAGCCGCTCGGCTTGAAGGCCAAGGAGTACGCCGCCGCCTGCGCCGCCCTGCTCGAGGCGCTCTGCGCCGAGGAGCCGGCCGTGAGGTATCGGCATCATGAGGCGCTGGATGCGGCGGCCGCGGCGGCGGTACGGCGGGCGCTGGGCGACGCCTGGGCCTGGGGGCGGCGCCAGTCGTCCGGTTCCTTAGCGGCGTTAACCGGGGCGACGGTGGCGGTGTGGGCGTTCGATCATGCGCCCGCGGCGTTAGGCGACTTCCGCATCCTTTAGGCACACATCCCCTGACCTGCACTTTCATGCGGCTACCCTTGTGGCCGGTGTCGGTGGTGCTGCAGTCGACGATGGGGCGGGGGCTGCTGACCCGGGACGGCACGATCCTGCCCCCGCCCGGTCTCACTGGGACGACAGGCCCGTTCGTGTATGACGCCGCCTCCGCCCGGCGGATCCCCGGGGTGAGCCGGGCGTTACAGCTTTACGCCGGGCTTGTCAAGCAGATGCCGATGGACGCCTACCGCGGCTACCAAAGGTTGCCCCAGCCGCGGCTGCTGGCCCGCCCCGACCCGCTCCGGGCCGGCTCCTGGTTCGTGCAGCTGGGGGTCGAGGACTATTTGCTCAACGGGAACGCCGTCAGCCTGATCACCTCGAGAGGCGCGGACGGGTGGCCGCTGTCGGTGCAATGGCTGCCCATCAACTTCATCTACATCCAGTGGAACACCTACGCCGCCGAGCAGGATGTCACCTACTACTACCTGGGCCAGCCGCTGAACTTCGACGACGTCATCCACGTCCGCCGGGGCGCCGACCGCATGTACCCGGTGCGAGGTATCGGGGTGGTGGAGGAGGCGCTGACCACGTTGGACCGGGTGGCGATGGAGGAGGAGTACGAGCGCTCGGCGCTGGCCGGCGGGGCGGTGCCGAGTGTGGCGGTGATCGCCCCACAGGCGGTCATCCCCCAGGACGTGGCCGACGAGGCGAAAGCGGCGTGGATGACGAAGTTCTCGGGCCCGACCCGGGAGCCGGTGATCCTGCCCAACGGCACGTCGGTGGTGCCGCTGGCCTGGAGCCCGAGCGATACGCAGCTGATCGAGGCCCGGCAGATGTCGCTGAAAGACATCGCCAACGTGTTCAATCTCGACAGCTACTGGCTGGGCGCGCCAGGCGAATCGCTCACCTACAAATCGGCGTCACCCCAATACCAGCAGGTGCTCAGGACGTCGCTGGAGCCGGTGCTGGCCGATTTCGAGGACGTCTGGTCGAACGCCTGGCTGCCGCGCGGCACCAACGTCCGCTTCCGCCGCAGCCAGCTGCTGCGGGAAGACCTGGCCACGTCGACCAACGCCGCGGTGGCCGCCTACACGGCCGGCATCATCACCGTCGCGGAGGCCCGGGTCGAGATCGGCCTGCCTCCCAACATGCCCGCCCCGATCGGCGTGAGCTCCGATATCGCGACCCCGTCCACCGAACCGGAGATGACCAGCCCGGACGTGCCCAACGCCGACATGCCCGGCGAAACCCCTGGAGGCCCACCATCATGACCGTCAACATTCCGGAGCGGCGGGTCTTCGAGTCGCCGCTCCAGCTCCGAGACACCCAGCTGATCGGCCGGCCGTACAAGTTTCTGGAGGGCCGGGCCGTCCCCTACAACGAATGGGCGGACATCGGCTTCTTCCTCGAGCAGCACGCCCCCGGCAGCCTGGACGCCACCACCCGCGGCGGGTCCGGGCAGCATCTGCCGCTGCTGTTGTTTCACAACAATCAGCGGTGGCCGATCGGCCACGTAGAGGCGTGGCGGTCGGATGAGGGCGGGCTGAACGGGGTGTGGCGGCTCAACGAGCTGCCCGAAGCTCAGCAGGCCGCTTCGCTGGCGGCGGCCGGCGATCTGACCGGCATGTCGATCGGGTTCCAGCCGGTCAAGTCGGAATGGGACTATCTGTCCGAGGAGGAGTGGAATCCCGATGTCGGGCGCAAGGACCGGGTGACCCGGACCGAGTCCCGGCTGCTCGAGGTGTCCATGACGCCGACCCCGGCATTCGCCGGCGCCGAGGTGTCGCTGGTCCGCACCGCGGAGCGGCCCCCGGTGCGGGGGAACACCCGGCTGGACGGGTGGGTCCGCGAGCTTCAGAAGCTGCGCAGGTAACATCCCGGCTCAGCGATAGCCGCGGCCAGCCCGTCTGACGGCCGGCCCGGGCCGGGCGTGTCAGCCGTCGAGGCGGCGCCCACCCGGCGAAGCCACCGCATCGGACAGCTCGGCGCCGAGCACTTGAGCGCCCCGAAGCAAGTCCAACTTTTGCGGAGGTTTTCACGCTATGCCGAACATCGTTCTCGAGCGCCTGCGCGGCGAACGCCAGGAGCTCATCGACACCATGGAATCAATCCTGGGCCAGGTCGAAGGCCGGGATCTCACCGACGCCGAACAGTCCGTCCTGGCCCACACCCGCCAGCGGATCACCGAGGTCGACAAACAGATCGAGCCGCTCGAGGAGTACGAGCGGGTCAAGGCCGAGCACGCCGCTGCGGTGGCGGTGCTGCCCCGCCCCGAGCCGGGCCCGAACCGGTTGCCGGCCGAACCGCGCCGGATCGACGCCCTGGACCGGGCGCCGCACTATGCGACCGCCGGCGCCTATCTGGCCGATCTGTGCCGGGCGGCAGGCTGCGGCCCGCGCGGGAACTTCGGCGAACCGGACCCGGCCGCCCAGCAGCGGGTCTACCAGGCCCGGACGGTCGCCGACCAGATCACCTCCGATACCCCCGGTCTGCTGCCGGCCCCGATTGTCGGCCAGGTCGTGAACCTGATCGACGCCAACCGGCCGCTGATCTCGAGTCTGGGCGGCGCCAAAGCGATGGGGTTCGCCGGGTCGACATTCACCCGGCCGAAGATCACCCAGCACACGACCGTCGGCGTGCAGTCCGCCCAGAAAACCCAGCTGTCGTCGCAAAAAATGACGATCGCCCAGGTGACGTTCACCAAGGCCACCTACGGCGGTACGGTCGACATTTCCCGCCAGGACATCGACTGGACGTCGCCGTCGGCGTGGGATGTGCTGATCCAGGATTTGGCGAACGTGTACGCCGTGCAGACCGAGACCGCGGCGGCGGCCGCGTTCAAAGCGGCGCAGACGGCCACCCCGGTGACGGTCGCCACCAACGACTTGAAGGGATGGTCGCTGGCGTTGTACACGGCGGCCATGCACGCCTACCAGGCGTCGTTCATGATGCCGGACCGGATCTGGTGTTCGCTGGACGTGTGGGCGGCGTTGGGGTCGCTGGTGGACGTGGCTCGGCTGGTCATCCCCCAGGATCGGGTGTCGGAGATGGGCGCCCCCGGCACGTCTACCCTGTCCGATTTCTCCGGCGACCTGCTGGGCGTGCCCCGGATCGTGGTGCCGACGTTCGCGGCCGGGACCTGCCTGGTCGGTAACCACACCCTGTTCGAAGTGTACGAAGAGGTCATCGGCCTGCTGTCGGTGGTCGAACCGTCGATCCTCGGCGTGCAGGTGGCCTATGGCGGCTATGTGGCCTGGGGCACCCTCAGCGCTACCGGTATCGTGCCGTTGACCGCCCCGGCCGGCATGCCGACCCTGGCCGAGATCGGACCGGATCTCGAGATCCCCGACAACCCGGCCCCCGGCGCCGAAACCGCAGCCGAGGAGCCGCCGAAGTCGGGCAGGAAATAGGGCCGTAAATGGCCTGGACACTCCTGACCCGGACGGGCAGCTGGGGGCACTACGTGAGTAGTGCCCCCGGCACCGACATGGCCACTTTGAAACCGGGCGACTGGAAGGTGATGGCCGACCAGGCGTGGATCCGCAAGGACAACGCCGGGACGATCGCCGGGGTGAAACCCAGCGTGGAAAGCGTCCAGCCGAAACCGGGGACGGCGGGAGCGACGTTCGCGGCGACGATCGTCGGTAACGGCCTGACGGGCGCTACCGGCGTCACCTATGGCGGCACGGCCTGCACGGCGGTGTCGGTCACCAACGCCCAGCAGCTCACCTGCACGTTCCCGTCCAAGACGGCCGGCGCCTACCCGGTGGTAGTCACCACCCCGGCCGGGACGTCGCCCCCGCACCAGTACCCGGTGCAGTGATGGCCGACTGGCAGATCATGGCGCATGAGGTCACCCTGCCGATCCAGGCTGAGAATCCGATCAGCCTGCCGGCCGGGTGGGAGCCGATCGGCACCCTGGCCCGGCAGGGGAACAACGCCTACGTATTCTGCCGCCGGCCGGCTGACGACACGGGCGGCCCGCCGTCGGGGGCGCCGGTGATCAGCTCGCTGACCCCCAACACGCTCGCTAGTGGGGGCACACCGGCCACCATCGACGTGGCCGGGTCGAACTTCGACGCGTCGTCGGTCATCCACGCCGACGGCGCGGCCAGGGCGACCTTCTATCTCGGCCCGACCCAGCTCGAGTACACGGCCCGCCCCGACCTCGAGGCCCCCGGCACGGTCCAGATCACCGTCGTCGGCGACAACGGCACGTCGAACGCCAAGACGTTCACCTACACATGACCTGGAGAGTGCAGGACACCGGCAGCTGGAAACTGGCCGTTACCGACAGCGCCACCGATCTGGCCGGGGCGCTGGCCCTGCCCGGATCGTGGCCGGTCGGTCAGCAGCTCGAATGCTTTGTCCGCAACGACCAGGTCGCCAATCTGCCCGCCGGGCCGCCGGTGGCCGGCTACCTGGCCTGGTACGACGCGTCGGCCATTTCGGGTGTCGCGGACGGGGCCAGCCTGGCCACCTGGCCGGACGGCAGCTCGAACCATTACGACGTGTCGCAGGGCACCGGCGCCAACCAGCCCGTCTACTGGAAGACCAACGCCGGCAAGTTGATCAACGGCAAGCCGGTGGTGGAGTTCAACGGCACCAGCCAGTGGCTGACCCGGGCCTCGGGCCCGGTGCGGGCCCAGCCGTTCACCATGGTGGCGGTGGCCATCGCCCCCTCCACCACCCAGCACAGCGACCTGTGGTGCTCCAACGGCGGCAACATCAAGGTGTACCACGGGTTCAACGGGCCCTGGTCGGTGTTCGCCGGCGCCGGCGGCCAGCAGTCCCCGGATTCGGCCGGCACCACCCTGCATTTTGTGGGCGTGGTCATCAACGGGGCCTCGTCGGCCATCCAGACCGACGGCTCCTACCGGACCATTTCGTCGCCCGGCAACGGCGGGCTGACCGGCAACTGGTCGGTCGGCTGGGACGGATCCTCGGCCAGCGAGCAGTACCAGGGGCGGGTGTGCGAGCTGATGGTGTACCCGTCAGCGCTGTCCACCACCGACCTGAACACCCTGCGGGCCTACTGCCAGGGCAAATGGGGCACCCCCTGATGGCATTGTGGCCGACCCTGCAAGAAGTCCGGAAACTCCTGCGGCTGCAGCCCGACGCGACCGAGGACGGCATCATCACCACCGCCCTGGCCGCCGCCATCGACTACGGCAACCGCCGCCTCAACTACAAGTACCCGATCCCGCCCTACGACGACGGGCTCCTGCCCGACGTCGCCCACGAAGCCTGCCTGCTACACGCGGCCCGCCTCTACCGCCGCCGTGACAGCATCGACGGCACCATCTCCTGGGGTGACATGGGGGCCATGCGGGTCGGCCGGGCCGACCCTGACGTCGACAGCCTGTACGCGGTGTGCGGCCCGGTGGTGTTCGGCTGATGTCCTGGGACCGCCCGGCCGCCGCCGGGGCGCTGGTGGAGGTGCTCGAGGCGGCCACCGCCTCGACGGTGTCGGTGTTCGACAAGCCGCCGGCCACGTTCAACCCGCCCGCCCTGGTCATCAACTATCCGACCACCGTCGCCAAACACAACCCGGCGTTCGCGATTGACCTGGCCTCGTTCACGGTGTTGGCCGCCGTCGGTGTCGACCAGGGCGATTCTCTCGACGAGCTGCTGGGCACGGTCACCGCCGCGGTGGAGGCCGACCCCAGTCTGACCGCCGTTGTGCAGCACGCCAAACCGGTCGAATGGCGGAACTGGCGCATCCTGACCGTCGCCGGCGCCGACATGCTCGCCGCGGATGTCGCCCTCGAAGTCCGAATGTAAAGAAGGGAGAACAAAACCCGTGTCTGATGTGGAGGTGGAACCCCTAGTGGCCGACCCGACCCCGCCGACCGCCGTGCCGGTGGTCATGACCGACGCCTACGTACAGATCAACAACGCGAACCTCAAGTGTTTGGCCGAATCGGTCAGCCTCGAGCCCGAGCTAAAGCCCATAGAAGTAACCACCTTCTGCGGGGTCCAGGAATTCCCCGGGCCGACCAAATGGCATTTCAAATGCAAACTGGTGCAAAGCTTCGACACTGGCGCCACCGACGCCACCCTGTCCGCGGCGGTGACCGCCTACCAGACGGCCGGGACGTTGACCACCTACCGCGTGCGGGCCTACTCGGCCCGGCCCGTGTCGGTCACCAACCCCAGCTTCGAGGGCAGCGTGATCCCCCAGCCATACACCATTTTCGGCGGGGACGCCGGCGCCGCCTCCGAAGTCGAGCTCGATTGGATCATGACCGCCGCCCCCAGCCGGGTCACCACCTGACGGCATGGCCGCCCGGGTCAAAATGTTCGGCGTCGCCCAGATGCAACGCGACCTCAAAAGGCTCTTCGACGAAGACCGGGGCGGCGCCACCGTCGCTCTGAAAGCCGCAGGGAAAGAGGCCGCCGAGCCGGTCCTGGCCCGGGTGCGGGCCGAGCTGCCGAACCGGACCGGGAACCTTCGCGGCACCCTGCGGGTGTCGCCCACCAAAACCGGCGCCAACATCCGGCTCGGCACCAAAAAATATCCGTACGCCGGCGCCGTCGACTTCGGAGGCTACCCCCGGCCCGGCAAACAGGCGGCGCCCACCGGCATCCGGGGTGTGGCCCGCCGCATCGCCGCTTTCTTCGGCCGGTCCGCCAACCCGGGCGGCGGCCGCCCCTACCTGCCCGAAGGCCGCTATCTGTACCCGGCCGCAAAGGCTGAGCAGGGCAAAGTCGTCCCCCTGTACGCGGCCGCCCTGCAGGCGGCCATCAACGCCTACCCGTGGAGCACACCGCATGAGTGATATCACCCCCGGCGAGATCATCGACACCGCCGATCTCGACGCCAAACTGGTCGTGCTCAGACTGCGCGGCGCCCCCCATTTCACCGGGCTGGACATGGCCGCCGTCGAGGCCCGCTACCACAAATCCTTCTCGGATCTGACCATGGCCGAGATGCAGACCGCCACCGCCTATATCTATCTGCGCCGGGCCAAAGGCGACACGGTCACCTGGGAGCAGGCCGAAACGCAGGTGACTTTCGACTATGAGCAGCCGCCGGACCCTACGGCAGCGGCCAGCTCCGCAACCTGGCCGCCTTCTGCCAATTCTGGCGGATGACCCCCCGCGAGGTCGACCAGTTGACCGACGCCGAATATCACACCTTTGTCCGGCACATGACCGACTACGCCCGGGCCGTCGAGAAAGCCGCCAAAAGGTAGACCGCTATGGCTGGCCCGTCGATCCTGGTCCGTTTCCTGGCCGACACCAAAGAACTGAAAAAGGCCGCCGACGAGACCAGCGGGCACATGGGCAAAATCCAGTCCGGGGCGCTGAAAACGGCGGGGGCGATCGGCGGGGCGTTCGCCGCGTTGAAGGTAATCGAGTTCGGCAAGGACGCCGTCGGCGCCGCCAGTGACCTGAACGAGTCGATCTCGAAGGTCGGGGTGGTGTTCGGCAGCTCGGCCAAGAGCGTGCAGGATTTCGCCAAAACCGCGGCCACCTCGATGGGCATGTCCCAACAGGCCGCCCTGGAGGCGACCGCCACCTACGGCAACCTGGCCGTCTCGCTGGGACTGTCGAAACCGGTCGCGGCCACCATGTCCACGTCGCTGGTGAAACTGGCCGGGGATCTGTCCTCGTTCAACAACGTCCCGATCGAAGACAGCCTTGAGGCGCTCAAGTCGGGCATGGTCGGCGAGGTCGAACCGTTACGCCGGTTCGGTGTCAGCCTGTCGGCGGTGCAGGTGCAGGCCGAAGCGCTGCGGCTGGGCCTGGCCAAAGCCCCGGTCGACATGGGCAAGGTCAACCTGGCGACCGGCCGGCTCACCCTGGCCCAGGAGAATCTGGTCAAAGCCCAGAAGAAGTACGGCAAGAACTCCGACGAGGTGAAGCGGGCCAACCTGGCGGTCGCCTCAGCCCAGCGGGGTCTGGATACGGCCATGCAAGGCGGGCAGGTCACCCTCACCGCGGCGGCGAAGGCACAGGCCACTTACAGCCTGATCATGCAGCAGACCAAAACAGCGCAGGGCGATTTCGCCCGCACCTCCGGCGGGCTGGCGAACCAGCAGCGGATCGCCGCCGCCCAATTCGAGGACTTGAAAGCCAAGGTGGGCACGGCGCTGCTGCCTGTCATCGTCAAACTCACCAAGGTGTTCACCCAGGATCTGGTGCCGATCCTGAAAACGGCCGCCGAGTTCATCCAGAAAAACTCGAGCTGGTTACTGCCCCTGGCCGGGGCCATCCTGGCGGTCGTCGCCGCCGCCAAAATATGGATCGCTGTCGAGACGCTGGTGAACGCTGTCATGGACGCCAACCCGATCGGGGCGATCATCATCGCTATCGCCGCTCTGGCCGCCGGCATCATCTACCTGGCCACCAAAACCCAGTTCTTTCAGACCATCTGGGCCGGGATCCATGCGGCGTTCGAGGCCACCTGGCGGTGGCTCAAAGCTAACTGGCCTTACCTGACGGTCATCCTGCTGGGCCCCTTCGGGCTGCTGGTCGGCTGGCTGATCAAACACAAAGACGATGTGATCGGGTTTTTCAAGGCGGCCTGGAACTGGCTGAAAACCACATGGAACACCGTCACCGACATCATCACCAAACCGGTCAAAGCCGCCGTCAAATGGTTCGAAGGGCTCCCGAAGACGATCGGCGACATTTTCGTCAACGTGGCCACAGCCATCGGCGCCCCGTTCCGGTTCATTTTCAACGCCATCGCCCGCCTGTGGAACAACACCATCGGCCGCCTGTCGTTCCACATCCCGTCGTGGGTGCCCGGGCTGGGCGGCAAAGGTTTCGACGTGCCCGACATCCCCACCCTGGCCCAGGGCGGGCTGATCACCTCGTCCGGGCTGGTGTTCGCCCACGCCGGCGAGGTCATCTCCCCGATCGACAAGGTCCCCAGAGGCCCGGCCGTGCACGTCGAGCACCTGCACCTGGCTGACACCCTCGACGTCGACCTGTTCATGCGTAAAGCCGCCTGGGCGGTCCAGACCGGGTCGATATGACCTGTGTCCGCCAGGCTTGGCTGGTGATGGGATCCCAGACCATCGAGCTCGAGGATCTGGCCGCCGGCTACGTGTGCCAGAACCTGGACCTGGGCTGGCCGGACATCCGGGAGGTCAAAACCAGCCGTCCCGACCGGGACGGCATCGATGACCGCACCCAGCTCTTCGGCGGCCGGCCGGTCACCGCCGAGATCACCGCCCTCGAGGGGGCGGGCGCCCAGGTCGACGCCGTCGCCGCGTCGTTCGCCCCGTACATGGCCCCCGCCGCCCGGCCCGTCCTGCACTACATTCTCGACCGGCCCGGCGTCAGCGAACGGACCCTGACCTTGCGGGCGGCCGGGTACGCATGGCAGATCGCCGGCCCCTACCAGCGCGACATCCACCTGGCCTGGGTGGCCCCCGACCCCTACGCCTACGATCCGACGGTCAAGACCGCCTCCGACCCGCCCGGCGGCGGCACCGCCGATATCAGCGCTGCCGGCGACGCCGCCGTCTGGCCGAAGTTCCGGATCACCGGGCCGGTCACCGGCCCGGCCATCTCGTTCATTCCCAGCGTGCCGCCCACCTGGAAGCTGGCGTTTCAGACATCGTTCACGATCGCCGCCGGCCATTACGTCGATATCGACACCTCGGCCCGTACCGTCTACCTGGACGGCGACCCGGCCAAACCCCGCCTGTCATCGTTGGACTGGACCCAGTCCGCCTGGAACTGGGTGCCGCCCGCCCCGTCCACCACGTCGATGTCTCTGTCTGGTACCGCCACCAGCGGCGCCACCAATGTGACCGCCACCTGGCAGGACGCCTACCTGACATGACCAAGGAGACCGTCTATGGCTGACAACATCGCTGCCGGGGTCGCCAACAGTTTCCTGTCGGCCCTGCTCAACAGCGGCTCATTCTCCGGTTACACGCCGTACGTCAAACTGCACATCGGGCCGCCCGGCGCGGCCGGTACCGCCAACCCGGCCGGTAACACTGTCCGCCCGGCGGCCGGCACGTTCGCCGCCCCCTCAGGCGGGTCCACCTCCAACACCGCTGCCATTAGCTGGACCGCCGTGTCCACCTCCGAAACGTACACGCATGTGAGCCTGTGGGATGCCAGCTCGGGCGGCACGTTCATCGCCTCCGGGTCGATCACCGCCGGCGCCATCCTGGCCGGCCAAAACTTCCAGATCCCCGCCGGCGGCATGTCGGTCACCATCCCGGTCGCCTCCTAGAAACCCGGGCCCCGGTGAGCCTCGCCTCCGGCGCATCCTTCGATCTCGCCGCCGACGTCGGCGCCGGCAACACCGTCGTCGTCTGCGTCGCCCACTCCGGCGCCCCCTCGCCGCCCACCCTGTCCGGGCTGGGTGTCACCACCTGGGCGCAGATCGGCGCCCTGCAAACCGGCGGCGGATTCTACGTGTCGTTCTGGTACGGGCTGTCCGGGGGCGGGTCGAAAACCCTGACCGTCACCTGCCCGGGCGGCACCTACAACGCGCACGTCACCGAGTTCCGGGCCGTCGACCATCTGGTCAGCTACGCCGTCTCCACCCAGACCGGCACCACCGCCGCCCAGTCGCTGACCGCCACCGCCGGCCAACTGGCCTACGCCGCCGTCGTGGCCCGCGCCACCATCACCGCCTTCACCGGGCTCGCCCACGACTACAACACCGGCACCGGCCTGTTCCGCTGGTCCCAGGGCGGCGACGTCGCCTACAGCATCGACCCCGGCGCCGGCGGCACCTACACCCCGTCGTGGACCCTGTCCACCGCCGTCGACGCGACGGTGGGCGAAGCCATATTCGCCGTCCGTCCGGCCGCCGCCAGCCTGGCCCTCGGCCCGCTCGCCGTCACCGCCACATCGTCGATCACCGCCCCCACCATCACCGGCGCCGCCGTCCTGAACATCGGCCCGGTCCAGATCGTCGCCGCCGACCACACCACCACCCGGCTCGCCACCGTCGCCGTCCGCCTCGGCCCGCTCAAGCTGGCGGCCCTCGGCGGGAACATCGGCCCGAACGCCTGGCCGGTCCCGAACTTCCGGGGCCGCTGGCGGCTCACCCTGCATGCCCGCCAGTTCGCCCCGGCCACCCTCATGTCGACGATCATCGCCGAGCTGCCCGACGCCCGCGGCCGCCAGCTCGTCCAAGCCTGGAACACCCCCGCCACAATGACATTCACCCTCGACGGCCGCTCACCGGCCGCCGCCCTCGTCGAGGAACTCCAGCATGACGTGGTCGCCTGGCGGTGGGACGACCAGACCGGCTCCGACATCGCCGTCTTCCGCGGCGTCATCGCCCAATCCGAAGACCAGATCAACGAAGACGCCCACACCGTCACCTACACCTGCCACGACTACGCCGCCGTTTTGCAGCGCCGGCTGCTCACCGCCACCTACACCGTCACCGCCCGCGACCAGGACCTCATCGTCGGCGACCTCCTCGGCCTGGCCAGCTCGGCCCACACCTCGTCCGGCACCGCCCTCACCCCCGCCTCCTACCTGCCGCTGGCGTTGACCGCCGTCACCCCCGCCGGGGTGCTGCGCGGCCTGTCCGGCCGAACCCGGGACCGCACCTACTACGGCTCGCAGAACATCGGCGCCGCCGTCGACGACCTTTCCAAAATCATCAACGGGTTCGACTACGACGTCGTGCCGTCCGCCGTCGACGCCACCGACAGCCTGCGGGTCTTCTACCCCCAGCAGGGCGTCACCCGCACCGACGGCATCGCCCTCCAGTACGGGTCCACCATCTCCTCGCTGACAAGGCTCGTCAGTTCCGGGGACTACGCCAACTACGTCCGGGTTTTGGGCAACAAAACCTCGTCGGCCCCCACCCCCCAGTTCTACTCCGAGGCGACAGCCGCCGGCACCGCCACGTCGACCGCCGGCCTGTGGATGCTCGCCGACGACGCCACCGACGTCACCATCCAATCCACCCTCGACGAGAAAGCCGCCGGCGAACTCACCCTCGACGCCGTCCTGGTCCCCCACTACACCCTCGGCCTGCGCCCCGGCGCCTACGAATGGGGCCAGCCCAACATGGGCGACGTCGTCCCCCTCATCGTCCAAACCGGCCGCCTCGACGTCAACACCACGGTCCGGGTGCTGGGCATCACCTACGACATCGGCGACGACGGCCAGGAAGACGTCACCCTGGTCGTGTCCCGCCCGCCGCCCTCGTTCCGGAAACTGTTCACCAAATCCGACCAGGACATCCGGGCCCTGGCCCGCAGATAGGAGGCCCATCCTTTGTCGGCCATCAGCTTCGTGCAATGGAGCGACGACACCCTCCCCCTCCAGGCCGTCCCCGGCTACACCGCCTGGTGGGACGCCAGCCAGATTACCGGGGTCACCGACGGCGCCACCCTGACATCCTGGCCGGACCAATCCGGGCACGGCTGGAACCTGGCGCCCGCCGGCGCCGGCGCCGGCGTCTACTACAACACCACCGGCCGAAAACTCATCAACCGGCGGCCGGCAGTGTGGTTCACACCCAATCAGTGGATGTCGGTCAACTCGTTCCCCCGCCAGCAGCTGCCCATGGTCGTGCAGATGGCCGCCCAGATCATGGACAACTCCACGCAAAGGTTCTGGTGGACCGGAGGCGCGCAATGCGGGTTCAATCCGCCGGACTACTGGGTGCAGGACGGCACCAACCGGGCCACCGTCGGCACCGTAAACGGCAACGTCCACGTCCTCACCTTCGTGGTCAACGCCGCCGGCGGCACCGAATATGTGGCCGTCGACGGCGTGCCCGGTGCGACGGCGGTGGTGGCCAGCCCGGTGTCGACCGCGGGCACCTCTTATCTGGCGTCGGACGGCACCTCGACCGGCACCATGACCGGGCCGATCTGCGAAGTCCTGATCTACACCAACTCGACACTCAGCGCCGGCCAGATCGCCGCCAACGAAAACTATCTGACCCAGAAATGGATCGCGCCGCCGTTGACGGCGATGGCCTGGTACGACGCGTCGGCCATAACCGGGGTCTCCGACGGTTCCGGCCTGGCCCTGTGGCCCGACCAGTCCGGCAACGCCTACGACTTCGCGCAGCCCACCGGGGCCAACCAGCCCGTCTACCACTCGAGCCTGGTGAACAGCCAGCCGGCGGTGACCTTCAACGGCAGCCAGTACATGTCGATCGTGAGCGCGGCCGCCCCGGTCCGGCTCCAGCCGTACACGGTCGTCGCCGTCGCCGCCGCCACCAGCACAACCCTGAACACCTCCCTGTTCTTCACCGCCACCAACGGCATCAACCTGTACCACTCGTTCCCCGGCCAGTGGGCCATCTTCGGCGGGTCCAGCAGCGTCCAGTCGACCGACAACGCCGGCACCGGGCTGCACTTCGTGGCGGCGGTCTACGACGGGGCCGTGAGCGCCATCCAGACCGACGGCCACTACGCCGTGCTCGCCTCGAGCCCCGGCACCAAAGGGCTCGGGGGTCAGGCGTATCTCGGCTGGGACACGGTGGCCGGCGAACAGTACATCGGCACTCTGTGCGAACTGCTGGTCTACGGCGGGGCTCTGACCTTCGCCGATATCAACACCCTTCGCTCTTACGCCCAGGCGAAATGGGCCACACCCTGAGAGAGGAGAACACCATGCCCGGCATCCCCTTCGAGGAGTTCGACGACATCGGCATCGTCTGGCCCGAGCCCCGGCCCGACCCCGACGCCGAACCGGTCGACCACCATCTCGGCCCCCTCGACGACCCCCGCGACAAAGACTGGCTGCGCAACGACGACCCCCGCCGGCGAAATGCCACTTAACCGCGTCGCCCTGCCCAGCCCCAACTACTCGAGCCGCGACGCCGGCGGGGTCCGCCTCATCGTGATCCACACCGCCGAGGGCGCCCTCACCTACCAGTCTCTCGGCAACTACTTCGCCTCCAGCTCGAGCGGCGTGTCGAGCCACGCCGGGATCGACGACACTCCGAACACCATCGGCGTCTTTGTACGTAGAACGGATAAAGCCTGGACGGCCGCCAACGCCAACCCTTACGCCGTCCAGGCCGAACTGTGCGCCTTCGCCGAATGGGACAGCGCTGAGTGGAATCGACACCAGGAGATGCTGCGTAACTGTGCCCGCTGGGTGGCCGAGGAGGCCGCCGCGTTCGGCATCCCGATCGTGAAGCTCACCCCCGCAGAGGCCCAGGGCGGCGGCATGGGCCTCTGCCAGCACGCCGATTTGGGCTCGTGGGGCGGCGGCCACTGGGACTGCGGTCCCTCCTTCCCCATCGACCAGGTACTAGAAATGGCGACGGGAAGTTCACCGGCGCCGGCCCCCTCGCCGACTCCCCTTCCGCCTGCGGGGTCGGCGCCGCCCTTTCCCTACCCGCCGTCCGACTATCTCGGCGAACCGTCCCCCGACGAACACTGTCATAGCGGCTGCTACGGCGGAGTGGATGAGGAAAACGTGGCGACATGGCAGGCTCAGATGATCGCCCGCGGCTGGACCGGGATCGGCACCATCGACGGCTGCTTCGGCCCCAGCTGCTCCACCGTCGCCCTCGAATTCCAGACCGAAGCCACCGGCGAAGGCTACGACACCGGCGGCATCGACGGCCTGGTGGGCGAGAAGACCTGGGCGCTCAGCTGGACGAAACCGGTCACCTGATGCCCTGGTCGGCCAAAAAACTCCTCGCCATGATGCTCTGCGGGTTCGCCGCCCTCGGCCTCGCCATCATCGTCCTGGTCCGCGACAACAGCACCGACGACGTCCTGCTGGCCTGCCTCGGCCTAGTCGGCGGGGTCGCCATCATCATCAACAGCCTCCCCGACGACGGGAAAGACCCCTAGACGCGAAACAGCCGCCCCGAAGGGCGGCCGTTCCGTTGCCGGGGTCCTGGTGCCGTCAGGCGACCGGGCTGGCGGCCCGGACCGGCCGGGCGTGGTCGGCGGCGTGGCGCTCGTCGTGGCGGCGCATACCCCACCGGTAGGCGCGCATGGCGATCGACACTCCCCAGCCGACCAGCGCCCACCAGGCGACCATCGCCAAGAACGAGGCGGCGAACGCCAGGAAGACTATGGAGGCGACGAACGCCGGATTGTGGAAGTTCTGCATAGGTTGTGTTCCCCTTTCGGATTGGTCGTCGGAACACCTGACGTATCGTCCCGCCGGGCCGGAACCTTTAGCATCAGTCCGGGCCGAGCCGGCTGGTTCCCCGATTTGGTCGTCGGTTACCAGGGCCCGGCTCGGCCCACCCTTGGTGCCACCGCCGGTGCCAGCCCCCGATTCCGCGGCGGGACGTGAGCGCTCGGCGGTGTCCCCGGGCGTGCCCCGGCGACGCTCAGCGACACCCTTCGGCCACCTTGCCAAAAAAGCAAATTTCTCGAATAACCGCAGGTCAGACGGCATATTGCCGGATTTGGTGCCAGTTTGGTGCCAGCAGCCCCCCGGCTAGCATGTACAGTGGTTGCCTACCGACGACCAATCGAAAGGGAACCGATGGCTAGATACGACGAACAACGAGGGGTGTGGCGGCTCACCGCCACCGCCTCCCGGCCCGGCCAGAAACGCCGCCGCGTCCTGCGCGACTTCAAAGCCCCCCACACCCCCGCCGGCGCCAAAGCCGCCGAACGGGCCGAACTCATCCTGCAGGCCGAGACCGCCACCAAAGCCGACGCCGCCGCCGCCTACGCCGGCACCTTCCGGTCCTACGCCGAACGCTGGGTCGACCGCAACCGCCAGGACTGGTCGCCCGGCACCGTCGAACAAGTCGAGCACACCCTGGCCCGCCACGTCTACCCCCACATCGGCACCATGCCCCTCGCAGCCCCCGACGCCCCCGACCGCATCGAGGACATGTACGCCGCCTGGGCCAACCACCCGCGCCGCTACTCCAAACCCACCCGCCGCCGCTGGCACGCCATGGTCCGGGCCGTGTTCTCCCACGCCATCAAACGCGGCGCCATCAACGTCGACCCCATGGTCCGCGTCGACGCCGCCGGCGCCGCCACCGCGGACATCCCGCCCACCGTGCCCGCCAAGGCCGACCTCGAAGCGGCGCTGGCCGCCGCCCCCACCCCCGCCGCCCGCCTGTTCTTCATGCTGGCCGCCTACACCGGCGCCCGGCGCGGCTCGATCGTCAGCCTGCGCTGGCACGAGGTCGACCTGGAGGCCGGCACCCTGTTCTTCCGCAAGACCAAAGAAAACAACCCCTACACCGTCGCCATCGAAGCCCAGCTGGTGGCCGAACTCAAAGCGACCCGGCTGCGGGCCATGGAAACCGCCATGGCATTGGGCCTCGGCCGCCGCCTGGCCGAACTGTACCTGTTCTCCAAAGACGGCGGGCTCACCCCCTGGAACGTGTCCTGGCCCACTCACATCTGGCGGCGCACCGCCGACGCGGTCGGCCTCTACGACGTTCGCCTCCATGACCTGCGCCACTTCCACGCCTCCCACTGCCTGGCCCAGGGCATCAGCCACGCCGACGTCGCCCACCGGCTCGGCTGCACCGAAGCCAACGTGCTGCGCACCTACAGCCACCGGGTCAACTCCGACGCCGACCGGCGCGCCGCCCAGCTCATCGAAGCCATGTTCGCCGACCATGGCTGACGACGACGTGGCCCGGCAGCTCGCCAGCCTGGAACGCACCCTGATGGGCCGCATGATCAGCCTGGAACGCACAGTGACCGACTTCGACCGCACCCTCGGCCTGGAAATGCGGGCCCTGCGGGCCGAGGTCATGCTGGCCGTCACCAACCTCGAGCAGGCCGTCCGCGACCTGTGGACCGAGCACCTGTCCCACTCCCACCCCGAAGAAGGCACATGACCTAGCCCCCTCGCCCAAACCCCCGCGGCAGTAGTTCAGTTGGTAGAACGGCACGTTGCCAACGTGCAGGTCGCCGGTTCGAGTCCGGTCTGCCGCTCGCCACCATGGATATCGACGACATCACC
This sequence comes from Acidimicrobiales bacterium, assembly GCA_051984455.1. Lineage (GTDB taxonomy): Bacteria > Actinomycetota > Acidimicrobiia > Acidimicrobiales > Palsa-688 > JBPYFF01. The sequence continues at coordinate 18,614 of JBPYFF010000327.1, forward strand.
GACGCTTTGCGCGCCGTGGCCAGAGCCCGCGAGTCGGCGGTGGCCGAGGTCGAGAACCTGACCGCCCAGCGTAACCGGCTGATCATCGTCTGCTACCGGGCCGGGCTGACCATGCGCGAGATCGCCCGCTTCGCCGGCATCCACTACACCCAGGTCGGGTCGATCGTCCGCGAGATCGGCCTGGACCCCGACGACCCGGCCAACGGCGCCCACAACGGGGCCAGCTGAGCTAGCGGCGCCGCCACCCCTGCCAGACCGACACCAGGAACGCCACGATCACGATCACGGTGATCGCCGCGAACAGCAGGTAACCGAAAGCCACAACCGCACCGAGCCAAAAAACACGCTGCGTGATACCCGGTGCTGTCAAGTAGAGCCGCTCTACAGTCGGGGAGTAGTGGCGGTCTACTTGCGGCGCAGGTGGGCGGCGACGATCTGGCGGACCCGGGTGTAATGCACCCGGGACGCTCGGGCGATATCCCGCAGCACCACCCCGGCCGCCCAGGCTTCCACAATCAGGCGATCCCGGCGCACCGATAGGGCGGCATGCCGGGCGGCCAGTACCGCCATCTCCTTGGCGACCGCCTGCAGGGCGTCGAGATCGTGCTCAGGGTTTGCGGCGAGCGTCGCCGCATGCAACAGCACCGACATGTGGATAACCTCTGGATTTTGATTAACCAGAACTTTTCCGTCGATTTGTATAGCGGTTACCCATTGACTACCCACCGACGCTATCTGTAGTCAAGACCCTTATGGAAATGTTCCGCCTCGACAAAGCCGAGCGGGCTGTCATGGGCGAACGCGTCCGGGCCGCCCGCCACCTCTCCGGGCTCACCCTGCGCCAGGTCGCCGACAAAACCGGTGTCACCACCAACGCCGTCGTCTCCTGGGAACAGGGCACCCTGCCCCGCCCCGAACTGCGCGCCACCGTCGCCGACCTCTACCAGCTCCCCGAAGTGAAACTGTTCGCCGAATACTTCGCCCACCTCGCCGACCTGCGGAAACTCGTCTCGTGACCGGCGACGGCCTCCTCGAACGGGCCGTCGCCGACGCCCTCGCCGCCGCCCTCCCGGCCGCCGTCGACCGGATCGCCGCCCAGACCGGCCCCCGCGCCTACTCCGTCGCCCAGGTCGCCGAACGGCTCGGCCTCTCCCACCAGACCATCTACAAACTCATCCGCGACGGCCACCTGCCCACCGTCCCCCACCTCAACCCCCAACGGGTCGCGGCCCGGGCCCTCGACGAGTTCCTCGCCGGTCGCCGCCAGTTGAAAGCCGCCTCGTGAGACGGCTGCGCTGGGCGTGGCTGCGCTGGCGGGTCCGCCACTACGTGTTCATGGCCCGCTGGACCGTCTACCGCAACCCGTCCGACCGCAACTGGGAAGCCTACGACCGGGCCGCCAACCTCCTCGAGCACATCGAAGCCGCCCGCCCATGACCGCCATCGAACGCGTCGACATCAACAGCTCGTTCCTCCAGACCGTCAAAGACCAGCTCGCCCCCACCATCAACGACCACGACCTCGAATACTTCGGGCTCGCCGCCCAACGCCTCGACCTGTCCCCCTTCACCCAGCCCGCCCAGATCGTCACCATCGGCCGCTGGGACACCAAAGCCAAACGGGTCGTCCACCGCCCCCAGGTCACCATCGACGGCCGCCTCACCCTCGCCATGAGATCCGGGAAGGTCGTCGCCATCGGCGAGGGCGAATGGTGCGGCCCGTCCGACTCCAAAAACGGGCGGCCGCCCGTATGGGTCGGGTTCTGGGACAGCGACGACAACCCCCACGGCGCCCGGTCCACCATCTGGCTGGCCGGCACCGACGTCCCCTCCCGGGCGGTGGTCCGCTGGGCCGAGTTCGCCCAACGCGACAAAGACGACAACCTGATCGGGCTGTGGCCGAAAATGCCCGCCCACATGCTGCACAAGACCGCCTTGGCGTTGAACCTGCGCCGGGCCGTGCCCGACATCCTGCCCAAGGATCTGTTGCTCTACGC